>JAIRPH010000019.1 GCA_031257135.1 Spirochaetaceae bacterium | reverse complement strand
CGCTTTGACCGGATGAGTCGGGTTATTGGCGTTGAGTTTTGCGGCCAGGTCCCGAACCTGCCGGAAATTCGCCAGCACCACGTTGCCGGTCAGGGAAAAGAGCGCGCGGTCCAAGCCGTACCGATCCCGGACATCTCGGAGAATATGAAATTCCATAACCGCCGTGGGGTTCCGGGGCTTTCCGGGTTTTTCAAAAACGGAAAGTCGGATTTCTAATTTTTTCATTTTTTATCCTTTCTTTTTAGCCGGGGCTTTCCTTTTAGGCGCGGGCTGAATCGCCGCCAGCTCTTGTACCGTTCTGATGAGTTCCTCATCCTGAGCGATTTCCTTGATTGCCGCAGGAAGCCGGTAGGTCCAGTTAAACTCATTAGCCGTGCCGGGAACGTTGATTCGTTCCGACGCGGGGTCCGGGGCGTACCATTTGGTTGAAAGATGAAGCAGGTCCTGAATTTGGAACACTCTGAACCGGGAAACGGTTGAGGCGATCTTTTTGAGCATCTTTTGAGCGGCGCCGGGATTATAAATCGGCGGCAGGGAAGGTTCTCCAATGAAATCGCAGAAAACCTGCTTGTCCGCTTCATGTTCCCACCATTCCCGCAGGGTTGAACTGTCATGCACCGAGGGCGTGCAGACGCTGAGTTCAGGATACTCCTCGAAAGGAATATAGGGCTGTCCGGGCTTGTCCCAAGACCGGAACCAGCGGACAACCCTCAGCCCTAAGATATTCAGCTTCGCGAGGACTTTGGGTACGCATTCCGGTACGGCTCCCAAATCTTCGGCGCAGGGGATCATACTGGAAGACTCGGTAAGGGCTTTGAGGAGTTTCATGCCGAGTTTTTCCCATTCCCGTTCCGATTCCTGCTGGCGTTTTTTCAGGACCGCTTCCAGATTGATCTGTTCCTGAGCGGAAAGCGTCGCATACGCTCTGGAATTCCGATAGTACCAGACCGGAACAAACTTGCCTTTTTCGTATTCGAGGAACAGCCGGTTAGTCCAAGCCCAGAGGAGATAGCCGGTTATCCCGGGGTGCAGTCCGAGCCGCTCGATGTCCTTTTCCCCGCGGATGGAATCCTTAAACAGCCAGAGTTCTTCATTGCCGATTCGATCTAAGACCCGCGTAAAGACTCGTTCCGCTTCGGCTTTTTGCGCGGTTTCGTCCAAGCCGCTGTTCCGCAGGGTGTTCCACACTTCTTCGGTAGGGATATGAGACTGCGAAACCCACCGGATTCTGCCGGAATCAAAACCGAGGCTCCGCAAATCCTTATCGGTTATGGGATTGCAGGGAATATAGCGTCCCAACAGCGAGGAAGTATCCTCCCGCCGAGACGCCCATATACGGAAGAAACCCAGAACATGATCGATCCGGTACGCCTGATAATACTTTCCCGCCGCAGTAAGCCGGCTCCGCCACCAGGCGTAATCGTTTTCCGCCTGAGCCTGCCAGTTATAGGTAGGAAAGCCCCAATTCTGCCCTTTGGGACTGTACATATCCGGAGGCGCGCCTGCGGATAAGTTCAGATGAAAATATTCGGGATGAGACCACACGTCGCAGGAGTCCTCGTTCATCAGGATAGGCAGGTCTCCTTCGAGGAGGATGCCTTCGGCTTTGAGGCTTTCCACGGCTTTACTGAATTGGGCGTCTAAGGCTTCCTGAATCCAGACCCAAAACAGATGCTCTTCCAGAAGGCTTTCATCGTTCCACAATCCGGCGATATCCTCGGGCGAGGCGTCTCGGTAGCTAACCCAGTCTTTCCAGCTTTTTTCTCCGTGAGCCTCCTTGAGCCGGCGGTAGACCGCGTATTCCTTGACCCAGGGATTTTGTTCGATCCATGCCGTCAGGGGACCTCCGGGTTTCGCCTTGTCCCGGATTGCTTCTTTGTGAGCGGCGTAGATTTCCCTAAGAAGCTGTATCTTTGCCCGTGTAAGCTGGAGATAGGAAAAACGGACAGACTTGTCGAACTGCTTCCGCAGTTCCTCCAGAGCTGAGGAGTAGCGCGCCCCTTCCGGCATGGCTCCGATCCTCAGATAGAGCGGATGCAGGGCAAAGGCGGTCAGCGCGGAATAGGGCGAACTTTCATATCCCGTATCATTGACCGGCAATAGCTGAATCAAGCCTATTCCCATCTTTTTGCACAGCCCGCTGAACTCAATCAGGTCCAGAAACTCCCCTACGCCGATGCTTTCTTCTCCTCGCAGGGACCCCACTGGAACTACGGCTCCGATTAAACGCTGTGCAGAACTTTTCTGACTAGCACTCATATTTCTGTACTCCAAGGTATAATTTTATACTAAGTATAACAACAAAATATCATTCGGTAAACCATACTGAAAGATATATTAAAAAAAACAGCAGGCGCTATCTATGTTTAAACCAAAATTGTTCGCCCCCAATCCCGAAAACCTCATGACGCGGCGGTCGCCATTTCCTCTTGACTTTATTCTTTAGATCGTTATCTTAAAACGAAGGGGCAAATATATGAATAATTCTATTTTTGACTACAAATTTATCGGTAAAAACCGCAATGTTCCGCAGGCTGTTCTTGATAGGTTTGAGCATGAAGCCGCACAAGAATTTCCTTTCGACAAAATGTTGATGGAAATACATATTTTGCGGGCTATAAACCATTATACCAGAACACAGAATATAAAAAAAATGCGGCGGGCATGGATGCCCGTTATTTCCGAAAAACGACGCGGTTTATTAGAATCAGATTGGATTCCTTGTTAGGAACGGATCGGTTCCCTTGTTAGGGACTTCATTAACTACGGCTTTGGCGATGGTTATCGTATCAGCTTTAGGCGGTTCCAGACGGTGGGGCTTTCTTGTCCGATCCGCCAGAAGCCGACGCCTCGGACGCCCATGCCTCGATAGAGTTCCAGCCGGTTCGAGATGGAATAGTCGTCTTCGTAGTACACCGTAGCGGTAATCGGCGCTTCGTAGACAAAGTTCGGGATGCCCTGGTCTCGGCGGATGTCGGTAATGCGCCGCTCTTCTTTAATACGCTGAATCCCGGAATATATGTAGGCTTGACTGGGATTCCAGTTTCCCCAGCTTCGTCCGTAAAAGGGCAGTCCCATAATAAGCTTCTCTGGACCAACGGTTTTCAGCGCGTAGTTCGCCACTGATCGGCACCATCCCATCGACGCAATGGGACCGGGTTTACTGCCGGACCAATGTTCGTCATAAGCCATTACTAGAATCCGGTCAACGATGTCTTTAATTTTTCCGTAGTCGTATACGTCGTTTTCCAGCGTTTTCGAGCGCGCGCTTAACGCTACGGTAAACATTTTACCGGTTCCCAGTCCTTTGCTCAGTTCTGCAAGAAAAGACCGGTAGGCGGTTCCGTCGCGAGCCGGCACGTTTTCAAAATCAATCTGTAAGCCGTCAAAAGCCTGCGCCGCGGCGAGGAGGTCTGCAATGAGTTTCTGCCGAGTCTGACTCCCTTCCATGAGCGAGAAGTGACTTAAAGCCTGACCATTACAGGCGGCTACCAGATGAACCCGTCCGGTAAAACCCGGAATATTTTTGGGGTTCGGCACGCCTACGAGCTGTCCGTAGACGTTGACTTCCGCGCCGAAGTAGCCGATGTCGGAAATCGGCATATCCGGTTTATAATACTGCTCTCTGCCGCTTATCAGGTAGCCCCAAATCTCTGGGAAGGATGAAACCGGCAGTTCCTCTCCTTCGAGAAGCAGGATAATCTCTTCTTCAGGCTCCGCGGGGATTTCCGGCTCTGACTCTTCAACAACCGCCGCATACTGGGGCAGAGGATCGGAAAGGGAAGTCATCAGAAGGGGCAATATTCCCCATAATACCGCGCCGATGCTGAAAATACGCATTACGTCGTTCCTTTTTCCGCTGTTTCCGTCGGCTGAAGCGGCGCGGACGGAGAGGCAATATACGAAACGGTATTCGAGCGGAAATAGGATACCGTCATATCTAGTCCGGCTTCATTGAAACCGTTTTGGATGCTCTTATACAGTTCGGAAAACACCGCGGGAATTTTATCCACCGCCTTCGTGTATACGTTGATTTCGTAATGCGCGTAAAAATCGTCGAGTTTCGTTTGCAGGACAAAGGGCATAGGGTCGGATTCGACATATTTCGCCTTCAGCGCGGACTCAATGAGAATCGAATGAACCGTTTGCCACGGCGTAGCGTATCCAAAGGTAATGGTCGTATACAGAATAAGCCCTCGGTCCTTATCGGTTTCCGCGGCGGTATTGTAGTTGGTGATGCTCGAAGAGAGAACCGCGGAATTCGGAAAGGTAATATATTCGTTTTTATGGGTTCTAAGGCGGGTCACCGCGGCGGACTTTTCCACCACAAAACCTACGGTATCGCCGATCTTGATTCTATCTCCCAGTTTGAAGGGTCTCATGTAGGTAAGAACAATGCCGGCTACCAGATTCCCGATAATCGAGCTGGACCCCAATGAAAAAAGAATACCCACAAATACCGAAACTCCTTGAAAAACCGCGGAATCCGAACCGGGCAGATAAGGATACACGACAATCACCGTGAAGGCGTACAAAAGAACCTTCAGTATGTTAAACGTCGGAGGCGCCCAGTCTGAATAAAAACCGGAGATTACCAGTTTCCCCCGCTCAATCTGGTCCGAAAAGAACCGCAAAGACCGCACCGCGTACCGGGAAATAAATACGATAACCACAATGGTAATCAGATTAGGGATGTAGGTAATAATCGAAAGACCGGTATTTTTCAGCGGGGTCAGCACATAGCCGAAAAGGGTCTTAGAGAGTCCTTTTGTCGGCTCAAAAAGCCCGAAGGTTATAGGAAGGGTCAGATAAAGCTGAAAGACAATAACGACATACTTCAATATACGCAATATGAAATAGATCGCGCTCAAAATCTGTTGAGTTTCTAACAGCCGATACTTCTTAATAGTCAAGGGCTTTAGGTATTTTTTCGCATAAAAGGTGAGCTTGTTCTGCAATTTGTCGAAAAGATACCACGCCAACCGGATAAGCAACATCTGAAGGATAACTATCGCCGCGGCAACGCCCAGCCGGATAAAAATATTTACCTCCGACAGGTTCAAATGGAGCCAATTATCTGCGACCATATCTTCTACTTTTTCGGATTCAGGCTCAGGAACCTCCGCCGGAACCGGAGTTTCTATACTGTGAATCCTTTCCTGACCGGTTTCATCGGCGTTTTGAGCCGCGCTTCGCGGCGGAAAACAGAAAATCATCAAAAAAATTGCGGCTAGAGGAAATATCATAGATGCCTCTTATATGTTAGAATCTTCACTTGAAAGACAGTATAGGGAAAAACGCCCTCCTTGACAAGCGTTTTTCCCGCGCTTTCTTTTTACGCTTGAACGCTCTATAAACAATTTCGCCGTGAAAGCGTCCTCGGCGGCTAAAATGAGAATCCCCGGCTTATTCCTGTTCTCTCTTGACAAGGAGCGGGCTTTTCTCCATGATAGAATCTATGTCTGATGTGCTTTATAAGACCCCTTCATTGGAACGGTGCTATTTGGAAAGTTTGGCGACCCATGAGTTGATATGGTTAGCAGACCGTTTCGGGATAGAAATTCCGCCGGATTTGGAGCGGCTCTTTATTATAGCAGAATTATTGGATATCGACTCAGAGACGCCCGGGACGGCGGACAAGAAGGACTCTGAGGAAGAGGCGTTCATAGAAACCGCCATTCCTGAGCCGGTTCCTCTGCCCAAGCAGTACAACATCACGTTTATTGATGTTCTGATTCGCGATCCTTTGTGGGTTTTTACCTTTTGGGAAATCAAAACCGCTGATAAAGAACTCTATGAAAAGTCCGCTGATTTCAGCGGGTATCAGCTTAAAATCGTTCCCTTGTTCGATTCCCGGACCGCTAAGAAAGACGAGTCTTTCGTCATCCCCGTGGGCAATTCGGATACGGCTTGGTATATCGGCTTTCCCCCGGAAGGAGGACGGTTCAGGGTTGAGTTGTGCGCGGTTCGGGGCGGGGCGGAAACCGTACTCGCCGAGTCCCGGCGGTTCGCCCTGCCTGTTTTGTACAGCCCTCCGAACCAGCGGACTGCCGAAGAGGAAAAAATCTACAATAACCCCCTGATTCAGTTGTCCGGGGTAGAAGATTTTCAGGTGATCCGCAATGGAGACCGTCAGTCTCGTACTAAAAACTAAACGAAGAAAGGGATGAATGAGCTATGAATACCCGTCATGTTATTTCGGTGACGCTTAACGCGCACGCTCCTTTTGCGGGAGCCTCCGAAGGCTCCCAAAACCGCGTGGAACGATGGTTTTTTGAGAGCCTTTCAGAAACTTATCGTCCCCTGCTGGAAGCCTTTGACCGGCTTGATGGGGATCGAATCCCCTTCCGGCTGGGTATTTCTCTGTCTCCGGTTCTCTGCCAGATGCTCCGGGACGATCTGCTGATTCAGGGCTATCTGGACTACGTCGCGAAGCAAATCGAATTCGGACAGCAGGAGCTGGATCGGACGGCGGATGATCCGGTCCTCAACGGACTCGCAAAACGGTGGTACGATCAGACTCTGGAACGGCGGTTCCTGTTTACCGAGCGGTATGGAAAAAATATCCTCAAGGTTTTCGACTATTATCAGCGGAAGGGAAAAATCGAACTGCTGACTACCGCGGCTACTCATGGGTTTCTGCCGTTTTACACGTCCAGTCCCGAAGCGATTCAGGCGCAGTTTGAAGTAGCTCTTTCGTCGTACCGGCTTAATTTCGGGAAGCATCCTCATGGGTTTTGGCTTCCCGAGCTTGGGTGGACTCCCGAACTGGAACGGCATCTGCGGGCGTATAATTTCGGATACACCGTGATCAACACCCACGGACTCGTCTTGGGCAGTCCGCCTCCGGCGAAGGGGAGCTTTTACCCGGTCAAGACGCCTCAAGGGATTTTCATATTCGCCAAAGATCATTACGCGTATCAGGATATTGCGGATAAGGAACAAGGCTTTTCTTATCATCCGGCGTATCGGGACAACGACGCCGACGTAGGATATGAACTGCCGGCAGAGCGGATAAAATCTTTTTTGGATGATAACGGCGGACGTATGCAAACGGGCTATAAATACCGGGCTATCGGCGATTGGAAAGACCAGAAACGGCTGTACGATCCGGAAGCGGCGTCGGCGCAGATTGCAAAACAAGCGCGTTCCTTCCTAGACGCCCGGATTACCCGCCTCCGATCCGCCGGACAGTACATGAGAGAAACTCCCGTCAGCGTCTGCGCCTATAATGCAAACGCCTTCGGACGATTCTGGCATGAAGGAACGGAATTCCTTGAAACCCTCTTCCGGGAAGGGGCGAAACGGGAAGAGATTCAGTTTATGACTCCCGCAGAGTATCTCTACAAACAAGACCTTTCTAAAATACAAACCGTAACGCCCTGTTTTTCTTCCGGCGGCTTCAACGGATACGCTCAGACGTGGCTCGACGCGTCTAACGACTGGATTTACCGCCATACGGCGCGCGCGTTGGAGCGGATGACCGAAATCGCAGAACGCTTCCCCAACGAAACCGGACTGAAAGAACGAGCCTTAAATCAGGCGGCAAGAGAAATTCTCTTGGGACAAGCCTCAGACTGGACTAAAATGCTGTATAGAGAAGAATACGAAGAATACGCCAGAGAACAAATCGAGGGAACCCTCCGCAATTTCACGACGATTTATGAAGCCTTAGGAAGCAACTATATCAGCACCGAATGGCTTACCGCGCTGGAACGGCGGCACAATATCTTTCCTTCGATTAACTATCGGGTCTTCCGGCGCAAACGCTAGATCGGTAGTCCCCTAAAGCCGCGATCAAAAAAATATCCCCAGCAGACAGCCTATAATATAGCTCAACAGCCCTCCAAATAGGCCGATCCAGCCGTATATGATAATTTTAGTAAAATAGGTTCCCGCAAACTTATTAAATAGTTTTTCTATCTCCCGGGGATGCATGGCGTTTACTTCCCGTTCTACCACGTTTTGTATATCAATCGACCCTATAATATCCTTGAAATGACGCGCTCCGGAGTCCGCCATTGCGGGAATAAGATACTCCCCGCATACCGCCTGTTTCGTTTCCGGGGCGACGGCTTTATTTAAACGCCGGAAAACGATCCGCATCAGCGGGACGCCCTCCCGCCGGAGGAATTCCCAATCCTGCGGAGTAAGAAACCGGTCTAAATCTCTTTGCAGTATAGCGGGGTCATATAGTATATCCGAAAGGATACTCAGCAGTCCTTCAGAAACGGTCTGATCTTGGGTCAGCAATGTAATAAACCTCCGCAGTTCTTTCTCAAGATCGATGCCCTCAAGCAGATCGGAAACGGCTATAGTTCCGGCGATTGGGGCTATGCTGTTTTTTACGCCGATATGAGCTGATACCCCATCCTGCTCAAGCCGAGACTGAATATGAGAAACCGCCGGATTCAGCAAAGGCTCTATGACGGTTATTAGTTCTTGGATAGTAGTAATGTTCAAAACCTTCAGCGTCGATTTCAGAGGAGCCTTAGTATACTGATCCGCGACAGCCTGTGCAAAACGAGCCGCGCTCCGTCGCACGCGGGGAGCGTTCAAAACGCCGGCAATCGACTGTTCAACCGCTTCTGACCGTAAAGCCTCTTGACTGAACCCCAAATGAGAAAGCTGATATTCCAGCAAAGCGTTAGCGATAGTAAGAATATGCTCTTTTTTCTGTTGGAGAAATTGAGGAAGTTTTTTGTCGATAAGCTGATCCACAATCGGCGCCACATGAGCTTTTGCAGGCGCCGCGTACCAGGGCATAGCCTTTTTAATCTGCTGTACTAACGCGCCTTTTTGCGCGCGGATCTCCTGAACTATCAGATCGAGAAAATAGGTTATATGTTTTTCAATAAACCCCGCGATTTTGCCGTTGAACAGATTCCTTAGTTTAGTGTCCGGGTTAAGCTCTTTGGTTTTAACATACCGCAGAATTGCGCTGACAGCCTTCTGTAAAGCGGCGTCCGTCTGTTCTGATATTTTCAGAGCAAGTCCGGCAGTAATGTTGGGTCCCGCAAAATCCTCAAAGCTATGGGTTGAAATATAGGCTTCAAACCTATCGTTCTGCCGATAGAGAATCTGTTTTACCTTTTCCGGAGTCAGTTCCGTAGCCAGCCGTTTAAACGCGGAATTAAACAGCCCGTCTCCAAGACGGTCGGTATACTGTCCCAGATTTTTTCCCTTGATTTCTTCGGTAAGGTATGTATACAGATACGAAGCCGGATCGGGTTCCCGCAGTTTCTGTAAGATACCGTCCCGTATTTTGGGGAGGCACTCATCAGCCTTTCCCGATACAAGCGCGTCTTTCAACAGCGTTACGGCGTATTTTTTCTCTTGCAGTAGCGAAAAGATAAAATCCGTTATGAGCCTGCATCTTCGGCTGTCTCCTAAAAAGAGATCGATAACGGCATAGTCTGAATCAGCTAACCATGAGAGGCTTTTTTCTTGCAAGACTTTTTTATTCTTGCTGAAAAACAGATTTAGGGACTCATCGTTAAGGGTACGGTTCTTTATAAATCGGGCAATGTTTTTCGCAAATTCCGGTTTCCGCAGAGCCGCAATTCCAATAAACGGCGAAACGTTGAATAGCGCTTTTTTATAAGGTCTGAACAGCATTTTTATTGCAAGCCAATTGGTGCCTATCCCTACAGCCGCAAAAATAAGCCCGTATGCCGCCAGCAGGGATACCGTAAATTCACGGGAAACTCCCAGCAGAAACGCCCCTATTACGGTTATCCCGCCGGCTATAGCCCCTAGAAACGCGCCGAAAGCGTTGATGGGTTTAAGCTCTTTTCCTATAAAGTCCTGTACCATTGCCCGTATCTGTGAAGGATTCGATTTTTTTAATTCATTATCCACAAGGCTCGATACGTTTCCGGCTACTATAACATCAAGATGCCGGTTAATAACGCTTAAAATACCTTCTGTGATTTTGACATATATTCTGTCGTTTTGTATTGCCTGATATATCTGATTAAGCTCCTGATGTTTATGACGGTTCCATAAGGCTTCCCAGTTGATCCGCAGATTCTTTATCGTTTTTTCGGAAATGAACTCGCGGATTTTTTTTAAAGATATACGATCCCACAGATTCAGCAGAGACGTCTTAATCGGCTGATCTTTCAATAACGCCGCAAGCTGATCCGCCGCGAAGGACGCTCCGCCGGTACGGTTCGCCGTTTCCGTAATCTTGGCGGCGCATCGCTCTTGCAGGTCTTGTTTGAAGGCGTTTTGATAGAGATACTCCCGTTTTATCTTATCGAACAACTGAGGAAGGACTGCTGTTTTTATCTTAGCAAAATCTAATTTAAAATGGCTTCCGATTTTTGTATGCAATAGATGTTCTATCGCCGTATGATCTTTATTCGGCAGTTCCGCCAAATTAATGTTGACAAGCGTTACGAGTCCTTGGGGCGTAAGAATATTCTGTTCTTGAAGAAGGTTCGCCAGATTCCCAATAGTACCGTTCTCTATGAACGAGAGCGATTCTTTAGTAAGTCTATCTTTCGCGGTAACGCCGTACTTGTTGACCGCATGAATAATCTTGTTTACTACGTCGAATTCTTTGGACAGATCGCCGATAAATACATCTTTGAATCCTTTTAAAAGAATTCCGTCGGTAGAATTTTCCAAGTGCCGATCAATAGTATCGTTGACGATCTTTTCAATTTCACCGCCGCTTTCCTCGATAAAATGAGCGATTCCATTCATAACCTCCGGCAGTTTCTCATTGATAAAGGCAACAATGCCGTCTTTGAGAGCAGGACTCGCCGCGTCGGCGATGCTGAAACGAACAGCTTTCGCCTCCTCCAATACATCGCCGGCGGTCTCAAGCAAAATACGCTGACCTTCAGCCGATCCGGAAAACTCGATAAGCCGGGAAATGAGTTCCTGAGAAAAAGGCTTTGTGTCTTTGATAAAATCCGCATAGCGCATCCGCCCTAGTTCCGATTCAAGCTCCGCGATTATCCGGTCGATTCCTATACTCTGAAGCAGTTCATCATAGATAGCATTTATATCGCGGTCGAATTGAGAAAAGTCTACGCGCTCAATACTAGCTTTTATATTTTCTATAATGCCCGCTATTGCTTCCTGCGATACAAGCGTGTTGAGCGCGCGGCTTGACAGAAAAACATTCAAAATAGTTTTGAAACGGGAAATTACCGCGTTTATATTGGCTTCAATGAGATATTCATACTGTTCTTTTGACAGTATGCTTTGAACCTCTTTATATTCAAAAACGCGATACAACGCTTCCGTTGCATCCGGCTCTAAATCCCGTATCAGCCTAATCAGTTGTTCCGCGCTTTGTTCGATTCCCGGAATCTCCTCAAACCGAAGGGTTCCTGATTTTTCAGGCAGTTCATTGCGGAGTATATCTTCAACCCATGTATGCAGTACCGCTTTAAATGCCGGCGCGTTGAACGCTTCTATCAAAGTTTTGGGATTAACCAAATCCTCTTCAATCAGCCCGGACATATTTTCAATAAATTCTTCATACCGCTCTTCAATAACGCCGCCCCATCTTCCGTATTTTCTGAAAAGCATAGAAACTGCAATAGCATTGGTAATCCACCCGACTCCCGCGCCGCTTACAACGGCTACAGCAAGCTCAAGAAATATTGCATTAGACATTTTTTTAGTATAGTCCATATCATCGCTAAAAACAAGCCGCTCTCGGCTGTTTTACGGTCAGAACCGCTCTTGTAAGGTTATACACATCATGGTAGCATATCGGCTGGGACGAAGGACTGGAAGATCAGACCGCTACCGGCTTTAATGCGTGGGGAAGTAACGTCTATGGACATCACGGACCTTTCCCCATCTCTGCGCGCTTGCGGAAGCCCTCTGGACGCCCCTAGACCGCAAAGATTTCGCGGGATTCGCCTCGCGCCTCGAAACGCATCAGAAACGGCTGGATCGGCTCGGATTTGTGCAATACCGGGGACCTTTAGATAACCAATGCGCCGACCCTCTCCCGCAGGACTTACCATAACGTTATATTTTCAAAAAACATTTCGTATTTTTGTAAAATTTATAACACAAAAACAGAGTAATAACCGCCGCAAGCATGGTTATTATGCACGTATATACAATATTATACGTTGTTTCGATATAGTAATTCAGTTTAATTAAACCAAGCACCAACAACATACAAGGCATTGCGGCAAATGATATTGTCTTTTCGTCATTAAAAAGAAATATAACGATTGCCGCTATACTTGAACCTATCCATACATATAAAAGCGTATTTATTACGGTATATACATTGGTTATAATATATATTCCGTTTAATAAAAATGTCATATAAAACGCCACAAACGGTATTATGCCGATAATAGTTATAGTAACGTATTTAGCGCACATAACGGTTCTAATTTTTCCCGCTACAAAATACCGTTCAAGCGTCTGATTTCTTTTATCGGATAAAATTGATTCCGTTAGAAAATTCATCGGCGTAAAACAGGTACATAAAATTGTTATTAAATAGCATGAATTGCCGACGTTATGTATCAGCATATCGCTCGCCGTAATTAAATAAAAGAAAAAGACACATACGAATACCGCAATCAATAAATTTTTCCAGGAGTATCGTATTTCGATAAACTCTTTCTTAACAAGCCCCCAAAAATATGCCATCTTATTTTCCCGCATATTGAAAATAAATTGTTTCGACATTGTTTATATCCTCATTTTCAACCGAAGTATAAACAACCTTTCCGTTTTGAATAATAACAAAACTATCACAAATATTTTTTACCAGATTAAGGTCATGGGTTGTTATTATGATCGTATTGTGTCCTTTGTATTCATGTATTACATCGATCATTATTTTTTGGCTTACCGGATCGATTCCCATAAACGGCTCGTCCATTAATAGTAACCGCGGCGTTGTTATCAGCGCGCACGCCAAAGACATACGCCGTTTCATGCCGGTTGAATAATAGCCGGTTAATTTTTTCGTATGGTCTCCAAGATCAATTCTATTGATAATTGACCGTATTATTTCTTTATCCGGCTTTTTATTAACGCTTAAAAACTGCAATTCCATATTTTGATAGCCTGATAACCGGGGATAAAGCCCTAACCCTTCAGGCATATATTCAATCCGTTCCTCCTTCGATATATTCCATTGAATGGTTCCTTTGCGAGGTTTTATAAGTTTCCCAAGCAGTCTGAGAAGAGTCGTTTTTCCGGCTCCATTATGCCCAAGTATAGCCGCAATAACCCCTTTTTTAATTTTCAACGAAAAATCCGTTAAAACCATGTTTTTCTTATCATAAGCGTAATAAATACGTTCAATTTCCACTATGTTTCCGTCCATATAATTCTTATACGCCATTATCTTTACTATGTCAATGCTCCTAAACGCCTTATGACCGGCAAATTCCTTCCCGGTTTCAGTATAGAGGAATGGCGGGACTTCGTAAAGGCGGTTTCTTCGCCTTTTTGAAGTGAAACAACTCAGAGCATCGCAAACTCTGGAGCGGACATACTACCGCCTGCGTAAAGGCAAATACCGGGCGATTTTTATATGGCGGATAATGACCTATCGTCGCTCATAAAACATTCATTGAAAGAACTCTACGAGGATATAATAGACCGGGAAGTTATTAACGATTACGAGAAACCCGATCGGGAATCGTTACCGGCGCGGTCTTCCTCATCTCTCGTCGGGCGCGAGGGCGGTGAAGGCGTGGCGTCCTTTTACGCCGGACAGTTTTGATGTCTGACGCCGAAGCCTGCCGCGGGAAAGCGGTTGCAGAAGGGCTACTTTTTCAGGATGCCCGCGAGGGTAGCGATACGGATTGCATCAGCGCGGTTTACTGCATTGAGCTTGGCGTATACGCTCTTGATGATGCTTTTTACGGTATTGACCGAAAGCGCGGAAATGTCCGCAATCTCCTCCCGGGTAAGCCCCTGCGAAAGTCCGGTTAAAATAGCCGTTTCCCGGCGGGACAGCGGTTCTATCCGAAACTCCTGCCGAGACTCGCCGTGCTGGGCTTCATAGGCTTTCGCCGCCGTGTAGAGCTTCTTCGCGTAAGCCGCGGACTTCCGGCTGATCTTCTCAAGCCACGCCCGGGGAATATCGGAAACCCCGTCTTTCAGCGCGGACTCGGTAAGAGCGCGCATATCCTTTCCAAGCTCGATAAATATCATCGTCAGTTCATTCGGAGCGGAAAGACCGTACGCGCGTTTCAGCAGAGCGTAGGCTTTCTCTTTTTTCCGAAGCTGATACCAGCACACCGCTTCCATCGCGGGCAGAACGATCTTCCCGAAAAGAAACGCGCTCAATCCGTACCGATTGGTCTGATTTTCCAAAGCCGCCAACGCTACGGAATAGCGTTTTTCAGAAAGCAGATACTTCAGCTTTACCAGCGTTTCAAGTCCATGAACCAGCGAGTTCAAATCGCTTGCTTCAAACTCGTTGGTAAGCCACTTAGGAAGCTGTTTGAACTGCCCGATCTGCGCGTAATACCAGCCGGTAATAATATCGTACAGCACATAGCGGTTTATGTACGCCGGCGTATTGAGCTGGGCTGACAGCTCTTTGAGAACTTCCTGAATCTTGACGCAGTTTCCGAAAGCAAGATGTATACGCAAAAGATAGAACAGCGAACGGGTTTCAACTTCATACTGTTTGCTTTTACGGGCTTTGAAAATCGCGGTCAAAGCGTGCTTTTCCGCCGCGTCCATCTCTTCCTGAAAATAGGCGGCTTCAGCATGAGCCAAATCGTCATAGCCTGTCATACAGCCGTCCATATAGGAAGACACAAACGGTATCGATCGGCTTATTCCGCAGATAAACTGTTCGATATGCCCCTTTTCGGATGCGCCGACTCTGCACAGATACGAGCTGATGTCTATTGCGATGCTTATCCCTGAAGTTAATCCGCTTGTGGGAAAATACAGCGACGCCCGCTCAAAACAGAGATTGAAATCGTAACGCTCGGTGTACAAACAGGTAATCAGCCCGTGAAACCCGAGATTCGTATACATACCGAACAGCACCCGATGCGAATACGCCGAAGGGGGCATCGCCTCAAATTGCGCGATCACTTCTAAACACCGTTTCAACGCTTCTTCGAGATGTCCTATGGTCATAAGAAGCCGCACATACAAAACGTGCATCGTGGCGTCCCGTTCATACGCGGACTTAGGCGCGCGGGCGGTTATATCCAGCAGAAATCGCGCAATATCCCGGGCCATCACCATCGGCATCATATACGCAACCTTAATGACGCCGTTGTAATCGCCGGCTTTTTCATAACAGCTCACTGCGGCGAATTTGAGATTGTGCTTCAAACACCACGTGCCGGTTTTTATGTACACGTTCTTTTTTTCCGCTGGAGCGAGCATATCCTGTCTGCCGATCAGATACTGTAAAAGCAGAGGGTGTATCCGGTAGGCGTTCAGGTAGGTATCGTACCGGACGAGGGTGCCGATGCGCCGCATCTCTTCAACGACGTCGCTGTTTTCCGCAAGCTCGTTGAGCAGTTCCAGAGGCCAATGCTCGATAAGCGATAGCTTGACCAGATACCGCTGAAGCCTCCCGGATATGCCCGCAAAGAGTTCAGTTTCTATCAAGTTGAAAATGTTGCGTTTCATCAAAGAACGGGCGTATTCCGGGCTTTCCGCGCCTTTTTTGAGGGACAGCCCCGCAAGGTGGATAGCGAAAGCCCACCCTTCGGTATCCCGGTAGAGCGAATCTTCGGCTTCCGGGGAAAGCCGGATATCCTGCATGGCGAAATAGTCGGTCATCTCTTTCCGGTTGAACCGTAAATCATCTTCGGTTATTTTGGCAAGCAGTCCTTTTGAAAAGAGCGGAGTCAGGCAGATGTCAGGCTCAGTCCGGGAAATCAAAATAGAAGTAATGTTTGAAAAAGGCGAAGCCATAGACCGCTCAAAAAAGCGCAGAACTCCTTTGTTGCGGATGTGGTGGAAATCGTCGTACACGAAAATATACTTTACGTCAGGAACGATGTCGGTATACGGCACTGACACATACCGTTCAAACTGGCGTTTTGTAGCGGGAAAGCCGGTTTCTCTGAGTTGCGCCGCGCTTCGCTCGCTGATGAACGCGATAGTCCGCACGAAATTTTCCCAAAACTGGACTTCAAAGTTGTCCCGTTCAGAAATCTGCATCCAAGCGGTCACAGCCCGGTATTTTTGTAGAAACGAATAGACCCCGTAGGTTTTGCCGTAACCCGCGCCGGCTATCACGGTGACCAGCGGACTTTCAACAGCCTGCTCAAGCAGTTCATGGACATTAAGCCGTTCCAGATACAGTTGATTCCCCGGAACTATCGGCGCATTGCTATTGACCATTATTTTCAAAGAATACTACAGAAACAGCTTATTGTCAACGAATATAAACCACTTTTTGGTAAATAAACCTAAATATTAGAAAAGCCTATTCCCTCTCGTCCCGGAAATGGGTATACTGTCCGCAATGAATGATACTCGTGTAACCGTCTCCCTTAACGGCAGGGAAATCATACTCATCGGGACCGCCCACGTTTCCCGTGAAAGCATCGATGAGGTCAGCCGCATAATCCGGGAAGAACAGCCTGATATGGTCTGCGTCGAACTCGACGAAGGGCGATATAAAGCAATCGCCGAAAAAGAACATTGGGAAACCTTAGATTTAGCCAAGGTTTTTAGAGAAGGCAAAGGCTTTCTGCTCATCGTCAATCTGGTATTGTCCGGGTTTCAGCGGCGCATCGGCGCGGAACTGGGGGTCAAACCCGGAGAAGAAATGAAAACCGCGGTAGATACCGCGCTGGACTTAGGCGTTCCCTACAGCCTCTGCGACCGGGAAGTACAGATTACCCTTCGCCGGGCTTGGACGCGATGCGGCTTGTGGAGCAAATGCAAACTGTTGGCGTCTCTCTTAGCCGGCGCGTTTTCCCCTGAAAAGCCCAGCGAAGAAGAGATTGAAAATCTGAAAAAGCGAAACGAGCTTGAAGGAATGATGACGGAATTGGCTGAATATCTGCCGGAAGTGAAGGAAACCTTAATTGACGAGCGGGACCGTTACCTCGCGGCGAAGATTTGGACCAGCGGCGGAGACGGGACGGCAAAAAAACAGGTCGCGGTAGTCGGCGCGGGGCATCTGCCGGGGATTAAGGCTCACTTGGAAAAGCTGTCCGCTGGAACCGCTTCGCCGGACGTTTCGGATTTGGATAAAATTCCCGCGGCTTCGTCCGTCGGGAAGATCGTTCCTTGGGCTTTGCCGGTTTTCATTGTCTTGTGCGTCGTTCTTGGGTTTATCAAGGCAGGTCCCGGGATGAGCCTTGCGATGCTGTTCCGGTGGGTTCTGCTGAACGGGTCTCTTGCGGCTTTAGGCGCGCTGATCGCCTTGGGGCATCCTCTTTCGGTGTTGGTTTCGTTTATCGGCGCGCCTATCGGCACGATCAGTCCAATTATTTCGGTGGGTTTTTTTTCGGGTCTCGCGGAGGTTTCTTTACGCAAGCCCCGGGTATCTGACACCGAAACCATCGCTGAAGACGCGCTCAGTTTGAAGGGCATTTACCGAAACCGCATCACCAAGGCTCTGCTGGTTTTTTTTCTTTCCTCGCTCGGCGGAGCCGTCGGGAATGTGCTGTCTATCCCTTCTTTGGCGAGTCTTTTGTTTTAGGGGAGTCCTCATTTTTTTCCAGCAGGCAAACCGCTAAAGCCTCTACTGCCGAGCCGTCTCCCAAAGGACCGAGTCCTTCATTAGTTTTGCCTTTGACGAAAACCGCGTCCGGGGCAGTCTCTAAGACCGCCCCCAGAGATGCCCGAATATCCTCCCGATAGGGAAGTATCTTAGGCTTATCGCAGACAACCACGCAGTCAAGATTGACAAGGTTCCAGCCCGCTTGTTTTACTTGAGCGAAGGTAAATTCCAGCAGTTTCAGAGAATCCGCATCTTTCCAAGCCGGCTGAGAAGGCGGAAAGAACTCGCCGATATCGCCCAAACCGGCCGCGCCTAACAGCGCATCGATTACCGCATGGGTTAATACGTCCCCATCGGAATGACCCAGCTCGCCCCGATCCGCGGCAATTTCGACGCCCCCGAGGAGAAAACGCCGTCCCTGAACCAGCCGGTGCAGGTCTCGTCCAAGGCCGATCCGGATCATCCCGATATTTCCAAATCTTCCGGGAAGGTTATTTTCCGGTTCGCCTGAGTTCCCGGAACAACCGCCACCGGACCGATAAACTCGCCCCAGACTTCCGCATCGTCGGTATATTCGACCGCCGCCCGGAGTTCCCGGTCCGCGGCTTGCTCATGGGCCGCGAGGATTTCTGGATACGCAAAGCCTTGCGGGGTTTGAGCGGTCCCTACAGCCGCCCGCGTTAAGTGACGCCGGATAAAACCGCGTTCGTCGATTTCCTTTGGGGTTTCAATTAAAGGCATATACGGGATCGCCGCTTTGTGCTGTATCACGGCGTCGATGATGCGGTTTATCAAGGTTTCGTCTACCCAGGGTCTGGCGCCGTCGTGGATAAGCACATAATCAGGGCGATAAGCTGATAAAAGAACAAGCCCATGGTGAACCGACGCTCGGCGATTTTTGCCTCCCGGAACAAAGAGAATCCGCGGCATTGCATCAGGCTTCAAAAACCGGGCGGGCAGGCTCTTGCGGGCAACCCCTTCGCCGGTTTCCGGCTCTGAGGGAACCGCAAGAACGATAACGTCTATTCTCGGCGAAGCGGCAAACGCCGAAACCGCCCCTCCTAATACGGTAAGCGGCTTCCCTTCATCGTCAAGACAGTCCCGTCCTAAGGGGCGATACTCTTTCTTGACGCCTCCCATCCTGCGGGAAGAGCCTGCCGCGCTGATAACCACTGCTACCACTATGCCAAACCTTTATTCAACGTCCGGCTCAGGTTCAGGCTCCGGCTCCGGCTCCGGTTCTTTTGGGGTCAGCCGCTCAAAGATTGTGGTTTCTACTTGTTCCTTAGGTATATGGAGGGAAAAGGATATCTCATCTTCCAATAGCTTTAAGGCGGAATCGTAGAGTTTCCGCTCCAAAATAGGCAGTTCTTTAACCTTGCTCCGGTGATAGAGAGAACGTACAATCATGGCAATATCCATGACGCTCCCCTTTTTCAAGAGGTCCAGATTCATCTGGTATCGCAGTTTCCAGTCTGAAGGGACCGGCTCATAGGCTTCTCCGATAAGCTCCAATGCTTTCCGGGCATCTTCTTCCGCAACAATCGGACGAATTCCTAAATCCTCGGCTTTATTCATCGGCACCATGATAGTCATATCCGAAACTTCAAGGTAAATCACATAATAAGGAATCTTTTCCTGTTTAAATTCCCTATCCTCAATGGATGTAATAATTCCGACTCCCTGACTAGGATAAACCACTTTCTGGTTTACCTGAAATGTCCTTGTCTCATCGCACATTGTTCATAGTATACCATATATCCATGAAGAAAAACAAGTATATCTCAACAATGCCAGCATTTTGAAACGCATCGCCGCAAAGAAAATTATTTTTACCCCTCTTGCGGTTTTTATTTAAAGCGATATAGTTTTCGTACTCTTCAGTAAGTCTGCGGACATTAGGATAACATCCCGAAGCTATCTTCCGGTCAATAAAATATCCGCGGCAATCCTGATTTCTTCATATACATTTCCTGCATCCGTTAAAGTAGAACTAGTATCACTACCCGGAAAAATACCGCACCCCCGCTTCAAAGATGCGCTGATTCTTGTTGCCCGGAATGTTGATGTGAACGTACTCGCCTGACCGCTCGGAATGAGCCATTTTGCCCAAAACTCTG
>JAIRPH010000013.1 GCA_031257135.1 Spirochaetaceae bacterium | reverse complement strand
GTCCGTAAAGCCTGACAACGCCGCCCAGCTTATGGCGAAGGAAAACATCGACGGCGCGCTGGTCGGCGGGGCGGCGCTCAAAGCGGACACTTTTGTCCCTATCGCCAAGTTCAAGTAGGGTGTTGGGAGGGGACAGCGGGTAGTGAAGTCCGCCGGAAGCATTACCTCGACGGTAGCAAGGGATTCACTACCCGCTATAAAATATCATCTATCCGTTAAGCGAACTTGCGTCCCTTTGACGGATAGGTTATGATTAGGATATGGCAGAAAGGCAGTTTACCGTATTGGGTCTGATCAATAGTGAAAATGATCTCAAAGAGCATATTTCCCTGCATCTTCGCTGTATTGGGGGGAGGAAAGGACTTACCCGCAGAATCACGGTGCCTGATTTAAACAGGCCCGGTTTAGCTTTGTCGGGATTTTACGATTCCTTTGCCCATGATCGGGTTCAGTTGTTCGGTAAGGGAGAGGTGGCTTATCTCAGGAAACTTGAATTAGAGGGTAATACTGAAACTATCAAGCATATGTTTACCTATCCGATTCCGTGCTGTATTTTTTCTCATAACCTTATGCCGGACCGCAATTTTCTTGCCGAAGCCGAGCGGACCCAATGTCCTATTCTCCAGACCGATTTAACCAGTACCGAATTTCACGCTCGGCTTATGCAGATGCTTACGAATGTATTCGCCCCGTCTCGAACGCTACATGGGGTGCTGGTGGAAGTCTATGGGCTGGGAATTCTCCTGACCGGAAAGTCGGGGGTAGGGAAAAGCGAAACCGCCCTGGAATTGATAAAACATGGACACCGGCTTGTGGCGGACGATACTATATCGATTCGGTGCGTTAATGGGAACAACCTTATCGGAGCCGGGTCCAGGACGATGATCGGACATCACATGGAAATCCGAGGGCTGGGGATTATCAACATTACTCGTCTTTTCGGGGTGCGGGCTATTAGAGACCGCAAAGAAATACAGTTGGTGGTCAACTTGGAAGAATGGGATTCAAACAAAAATTATGATCGGTTAGGTACGAATGAAGATCATATTGAATTGCTGGGAGTGCGGGTGCCGAAACTGGAAATTCCGGTGAAGCCGGGGCGCAACATTCCTATCATAATAGAATCCGCGGCTATGAATGAGCGGCTCAAGAAGATGGGGTATCACTCCGCGCGGGAGTTCAACCAAAACATTCTTCGCTGGACCGAAAGCGATAACTCTAAAGCGGTCTATTTTGATACAGAAGATATAATTTAGGAATATATAATGGCGGAACGAATAATAACCGTATCCAATCGCGCCGGCGTTCATGCCCGACCGGCCGCTATGATTGTGCAAGCCGCAAAAGACTTTCAAGGCAATATCTATCTTGAAAAAGATACCGAGCGGATTAACGGCAAGTCTATTATGGGACTCCTGACATTAGGAGCCGTGTATGGAACCGAATTGAAGATCGTCACTGACGGAGCGGACGCGGAGCAGGCTCTGGAAGTTATTATCAAACTTTTCGAGTCGAACTTTGAAGAATGATGCGGCGTGAAAACCCTTAGAATCCATGTGAAACAGGCTATTATCGATGTCAGAAGTTTGATGCTTATGTATCTTATTCTTTGTATATCGACGGTTTTGTTTTCGCGGATCTTTTTAATCCGTATTACGCAGGATCGGGAAATACCGGTTATTCTGTATGGGCTTCTCTTTTTTACTATCCCCGGGGTTTTGCTGGTATTTCTGGCGGTTTCTCTGCTGAGTCTTCTACGGGACTTCATTACCCGGCGGCGGGGAAGCAAGTTTCAGTTCCGGCTTCTGGCGTATTTCAGCCTTATTGTCTTGTTCGCCGCGGCTCCGGCTACGATTATCACCGCTCAAGCCGCGGTTGAATTCGTCCGGTTCTGGCGGACTATCGATATAAACGCCGCTATGAACTTCGCTCAGGAATTGGCGATGAATACCTACGTCCTCCAGTTGGAACGATTCGAGAGTATGGCGCGGGAAATCAGCGGCGATGCAGACCCTCTGGCGTTTTCTGAAGAAATCCTGTCGGTACAGGATTTCGCGCTTCAGCCGGACGGAACATGGAAAACCACCGGGTTTTGGGGGAAACCGGCGCAGGAATTCACCGCTCCGGCGGCGTTCCAAGAAGGCTTCGTATCCAGAGAGATGCCGAGAGATATTGATATGGTTCGGTATGCGTCCTGTCCTAAGAAAAATACCCTCCGGATTATCTGTTTCAGTTTAGGCGTCGGCTTTGACGGCGCGGTAGCCGCCTTGGAAACCGAGAAAACCCGATTCAACGCGCTTAACGCTTTGCAGATTAAGATAAAACCTTTGCTCGTCTTTTACTACGGCGTGTTTTTTTTCCCGACTCTGTTGATGACGCTGATTATCGCCATATCCTTTACCCGCCAGATTACTCAGCCTATTATGGAACTTACCGAGGCTACTCGGCAAGTGGCTTCCGGCGATTTCAAGGTGCATATTATGACCCGCAGAAACGACGAGCTGGGACTGCTTGTAGGTTCGTTTAATACGATGGTTCAGGACTTGGAGCGTTTCAAAGCGTCGCTGGTAAAAGCGGAAAAAATATCGATTTGGCAGAGTATGGCGGAACAGCTTGCCCACGAGATAAAAAACCCTCTGACGCCGATTAAGCTGTCCGCGGAACGAGTGCTGAGACGGTGGCGGAACAACCCTGAACGGATAGGCGAAATTCTGGAAAGCTCTATGCTGGCGATCATTCAGGAAACAGAGATGCTGGCTACACTGCTCACCGAGTTTAGAACGCTGTCTCGTCCGCTGGAACCGTCCCAGACCTGTTCAAATGTGCGGAATCTGACCGAGGAAATCATTGCGCCTTACGGCAGTTCTCATCCCAAAGTGAGCTTCGACGTTAGGTATATTGCGCCGGATATTTCGGTCAAAGTCGATCCTCACCGGTTTAGTCAGGTCTTGACTAATCTTATCATTAACGGCATCGATGCAATGGACGGCAATGGAACCATTGAAATACGGACTGATCTTGTCAAAAAACGGGAGAGCCGGTATTGCAGACTCAGCGTTAAAGATACCGGAAAAGGTATTCCAGAGCTGGAAAAATCCCAGATTTTCACCCCTTATTTTACCACGAAAATATCGGGAACCGGTCTGGGACTGCCCATTGTAGAGCGGATCGTACAGGATCATGGGGGAACTATCTGGTTTAACTCCGCCGAAGCCGTAGGAACTACCTTTTTTATTGATTTGCCGATTGAAGAAACAGGAGCGTTATGACCGCTATATTACTTATTGACGATGAACCGGGGATTCGGCGAACCCTCGCTTCGATTTTGGAAGATGAACAGTACAAAGTTTATACGGCAGAAGATGCGATTGCAGGTTTGGATATTTTAAACCGGGAAACTATAGATTTGGTTCT
Organism: Spirochaetaceae bacterium; assembly: GCA_031257135.1. Taxonomy (GTDB): domain Bacteria; phylum Spirochaetota; class Spirochaetia; order Treponematales; family Breznakiellaceae; genus JAITHW01. The sequence continues at coordinate 11,122 of JAIRPH010000013.1, read as the reverse complement.
GCTTGACGTACTGCTTCCTAAAATGGGAGGCTTAGAAGCCTTAGAGAAAATCCGCGCGGCTATGCCCGCCGTTGAAGTTATCGTTATGTCAGGTCACGGCACGGTAGATATGGCGGTGCGCGCGACGAAACTCGGAGCCTTCGATTTTTTGGAAAAGCCTCTTTCCTTAGACAAAGTTCTCACCGTATGCCGCAACGCTTTGACGCTCCGGCATTTGCGGGAAGAAAATCGAGACTTGAAAAAAAATATAAAGCTCAAGTATAGAGATGAGTTAATCGGAATAAGCCATGAAATCAAACAGGTCAAAGCTATGATAGAACAAGCCGCGGCCAGCGACGCCCGAATCCTCATCACCGGCGAGAACGGCACCGGCAAAGAACTCGTGGCGAAAGCCGTTCACCGCGGGTCGAGCCGGGCGGGTAAAGCCTTTGTGGAAGTCAACTGCGCGGCAATCCCAGATTCGCTTATTGAAAGCGAACTCTTCGGACACGAAAAGGGAGCGTTTACCGACGCGGTAACAAACCGGAAAGGGCGTTTCGAGTTAGCCGCGGGAGGAACGCTGTTTCTTGACGAAATCGGCGATATGTCTTTTACCGCACAAGCTAAGGTACTCCGGGCGATTCAGGAACAGAAAATAGAACGAGTCGGCGGCGAACAGACTATCGACGTTGACGTCCGCATCGTAGCGGCTACCAATAAAAACTTAATAGAAGAATGTGATGCCGGACGGTTTAGGCAAGATTTGTATTTCAGACTCAATGTGATTCCTATTTATATGCCTCCTCTTCGGGAACGCCCCGACGATATACCTTTGCTACTGAATCATTTTTTGCAGGACATAGGAGGAGACGCCTACGGGGAGGACAAGATTCGGTTCGACGATGCCGCTTTACGCATCCTTCGGGGCTACCATTGGCCGGGGAATGTGCGGGAACTCCGCAACCTTGCGGAACGGATTTTAGTGCTGTATCCAGAAGGCTCCATCGGAGCGGAGGCGTTGACGGATCTCCTCCAGAATAGTCCTACTGCGCTGGGAAATCAGCCGAAAGACTCATCAGATGCAGGGCTTTCAGAGATTCTTGATTTGAATTACAGCGAAGCCAAAGAAACTTTTGAAAAACGGTATTTGGAATATCAGCTTGCCAAACACGAGGGCGTTATAAATCGTACCGCGGAGGCAATCGGCATATATCCAAGTAATCTTCATACGAAAGTAAAAAAATATAAAATAAGGACAAGCAAGTGAAAGAACCTACTCAGCGGCAATGGGAAGTTCTCTCTTTCATAGCTCGATTTATTGAAGACCGCCATTTTCCGCCGACTATCCGGGAGATAGCGAAACATTTCGCGGTGTCGGTGAAAGGAGCGTATGATCACGTTACCGCTCTTCAGCGAAAAGGCTATCTTACCAACAAAGAAGGACGCTCCCGAACTTTAGAAATCGTCAAAAACGGCGGAAAACGAAAGACTGAAGAGTTTTTCAAAGTGCCGCTTTTAGGAACCGTTCCAGCAGGATTGCCGAGTATCGCCGCTGAAAATCAGGACGGACATCTGACGGTGCATCGGTCTATGCTGAAAAAATCGGGAACATATTTCGCGCTCGCCGTCAGAGGAGATTCTATGAAAGGGGCGGGTATTCTGGAAGGCGATACGGCTATCGTGGAACAGCGTACGGATTTAAGAAACGGCGATATCGCGGTAGTTCAGGTTGACGATAAGGTAACGCTGAAGCGGTTTTATGCGGAAAAGGATCGGGTTCGCCTGCAACCAGAAAACCCTGAGTATCCGCCCTTGTATTACAGCCGGGACGTGCGGATTCTGGGGCGTCTGTCCGCGGTGATTCGGATGTATCATGGCTAAAGGCGCGTGTTTTCTTTTTCTAGGTCCCGAAATCGGCGAGAAGCAGGACGCCGTAGCGGAGATTAGGACGCGGCTGAGTAAGGGGTCGCCCCCGGAAGAAGCGTCGTTTTACGCCGGAGAAACGCCGGTTTCGGCGATAGTTTCGGTATTGCAAAACGCTTCGCTGTTTGCCGAAAACCGGCTGATTTTCATAAAGAATGTGGAAGCGTTGAAAAAAAAAGAAGAAATCGAACTGCTTGCGGCATACCTGGAGCATCCCTCGGAAGATACCACACTGATACTGTTGTCTGATGCGCCGAGTCTCTCAAAAGCCATCGAGACGCAGGTTTCTTCCGGGAATAAGCGTATTTTCTGGGAGCTTTTCGAGAACCGGAAAATCGAATGGGTAAGCGCGTTTTTTAAACGCGCTGGCTACCGAATCGGCGAAGATGGGATTGAGACGATTCTGGAATTGGTGGAGAACAACACCGACGCCCTCCGGCGGGAGTGTCAGCGGCTGATGCTGTTTCTAGGCAAGGATAAGCCGATTACCGGCGAAGACGTAGAGAAATGGCTTTCTCACACGCGAGAGGAATCGGCGTTTACGCTTTTTTCCCGTATCGCCGAAGGAGATTTATCCAAAAGTCTTGGAACGCTTCACGCTTTGCTTATGGCAAAGGAATCGCCGCCGGCAATTTTAGCGGGACTTGCATGGTGTTTCAGGAAGCTCAGAGATTACGCCGCTTTAGTCGAATCCGGCAAAGCTAACGACTTTGAGTTTAAAAAGATCGGTCTTGCATCTCCCAAAGTCCGAAAAGATTATGAGCGGGCAGTACGGCGTTACAATGCGGATATATGTCTCTCATTGACCGCGGAGTTTGACATACTCGTCCGTTCCGGCGGCGCCGGACTTGAAACGATTCTGATGGATATGTATCTCTACAAGATTCACCGCCCTCGGTAGCCGGAACGTTATGCGAAAGAGACAAGCTCTTAGCCGCAGTTTTTGAGGTATTCTCGTATTTCCGCTTGTAACGCTGAAAAATCGTATTTGATTTTTGTACTATCGGCGGATGCGAGTTTTCCTGATCGGACTGCGGCGTTGCCGTTGACCCATACGGAATCCACATTCCCCGGATTCGCTGAATACGCGATTACTGAGTATGGATCATACCGCGGACGCATATTAAACGATTCCGTTTCTAAAAGCACGAGATCGGCTTTCTTGCCGGCTTCAATAGAACCGATCAAGCGGTCAAGCCCTAACGCCCGGGCGCCTCCGAGAGTTCCCATTTCTACCAGTTCTACTGCGGGAAAAAGAGCGCGATCATGATGATAGAGTTTGTGTATCTTTCCGGTTAAAGATATTTGAGTCAAAACATCAAGGGTATTGCCGCTCATTGGGCCGTCGGTGCCGAGACCGATTTTTATGCCTTGCCGGTACATTTCCGCCGCTGGAGCGACTCCTTTCGCGCCTTTCGCGTTTGCCCCCGGGTTGTGGCTGACTCCCGTTTTCCGAGCTTTGATCAGTTCTATATCTTGAGCGTCTGCGTTAATCACGTGCGCGGCGATGCAGGCATCATCCAGTATTTTCAAGCTGTCAAGATAGCGTACCGGCGTCATATTATGCTGTTTCAGGCATTGCTCGGTTTCATAGTCCATTTCCGCAAGATGTATGGTTAAAGGCGTTCCGAAACGTTTCGCAAGACGAGAACACTCCTGTAAATGCGGAGCGTCTACAGAATAGATCGCGTGCGGAGCCACCGCCGGAGTAATCAGAGCGTCCCCTTTCCACTGAGGAATGAAACGAGCGCAGTATTCAAGTCCTCCGTAGGGAACAGGCGAATCGGGACTTGGGAAATTGATAACGGTTTCGCCCAGAACCGCCCGGATTCCTATATCTTTTGCGACTTTCGCCGTTTCATCCTCGAAATAATACATATCGCAAAAAGCGGTAACTCCGCCTAGAAGCATCTCGGCGATTGCATAACGGGAAGCCGCCGCCACGAGACGACGGTCAACCAGTTTTTTTTCAAGAGGAAAGATGTACCGTTGCAGTCTGTCTGGAACGTCGTCGGCAAGGCTTCGGAACGCAACCATTGCCGCATGAGTATGGGCGTTGACCATACCCGGCATGAGAATTCCGCCTTGTCCGTCTATAATTTCATCGCATCGGGAAAGCGGATTCGGCTCGCTACCGGCATACGCGATAGTATCATCTTCAATAACAACCGCTCCTGCATCAAAGACCTCCCGTTGAGGATTCATGGTGAGGAGCAATACATTGCGGATAAGAACGCTTCCCATACAGCCCTTTTACTGATTCAGCGTCCGGTTCCAGCGGTCAACCCATGCCGGCAGTAGCGGGTTCACTGCGGCGAAATCAACGCTGTTTGCGTTTTTTGCGGTTTCCGCGGTAGTAAAGGCGGCGGGCATATTCGGCGTAAGCCGTACTTGCGTATTAATCGGCGCGTCGATGCCGTGTTCCGCGGCAATCCGCTGAACCTCTTCGGAAAGGATGTAGTTAAGGTACGCGTAAGCAAGTTCTTTTTCTTTTGAATTTTTGATAATATTCAACGTATTGAAATTGAGATACGGCCCTTCTGAAGGATTTACAAATTCGGTTTTGACGTCAATACCGTTCAGCGTATTGTAGGCGAATTCCGCGGCTACGGCCGCAACAATTTCTCCGCCTACGAACAAGTTTTTGAGATCCGACGATCTGGTATAGGTTTTGACGAGATTCGGTTTCAGCGCGGATAAAGCCTGAAAAGCCGCCTCTCCTTGATCGGCGGCATAATCCGCGCCGCTCTGCTTTGCGGCGATAATCACCATAGCAGGTCCGAAAGTAGTGGTGATGTCAGGAATCGTGATTTTGCCCTGCAAATCTTCCCGCCACAAATCAGCGAAAGAGGTTATAGGCGCGTTTACGGCATCGGGATTATAGATAATACCGAGCCGGTTCCAAGTATACGCGGGACCTTGACCTTGATCGATCAAAAAACGGGCCGCTTGGTTTATAAACGCCGCGTTGGGAATTTTGGCGTAGTCCACCTTTTCAAACAGCCCGGACTTAAAACCATCCTGCGCCGCCGACTGGGCAAGATAGATTATATCCACTTCGGTATTCGGATTATTGCTTACCTTAGTGAGACGTTCCGCGTTATTGCCGGATTCAAAAACCACTTTGCAGTTATACTGCTTTTCAAAAGGCGCGATAATGTACTCCCACACCGCATCCTCCGCAATCGCAAAGCCTGAAATCGTGAGGGTCTGCTGTTCCTGCTTGCGTCCGCCGGCGAATATGCCAGCTACCGCTACAACACTCAGCGCCGTCAAAAACCATAATTTCTTCATAATTATCTCCTTAACTTATATAAGTATAATATGTTCCGGGGAAAAATGCAACCGTATCCGATCCTGTTCGTTAAAAACAGTATCTCTATTGCCGTTTACCGTCAGCTCGCCCAAGGGCGTATCCGCTCTGTACTGATAATACTGACCTATATAGGTGCGTACTAAAACTATTCCGTCAACCGTATTTTCCGCCGCGGTTTTAGCCGTATCAATGAGAATATCTCCCGGACGGATTGCGGCTTTTACCGGTTTCTCTTTGTTTACCGGTTCTGCGGCGATACGCATCGTACCCGCCGCGGTATGCCATAGACCGTTTCCCTGCGGGACAGCGTCAAAAAAATTTTCAAAGCCGACGAACCGCGCGGCGAATTCAGTTGCCGGATGAGCGTAGATTTTTTCAGGACTGTCATACTGTTCCATGACGCCTTTGTTCATAATCGCTACCCGATCTGAAATAGAAAAACACTCTTCCTGATCATGAGTGACAAATATCGTAGTGATTCCCGAACGCATTTGCAGACGCCGGATTTCCACCCGCATTTTGAGACGAAGTTTCGCGTCTAAGTTGCTCAAAGGTTCATCAAGCAGGAGCAGACGAGGCTTTACCGCAAGCGCTCTGGCGATGGCGACTCTCTGCCGCTGTCCGCCGGAAAGCTCTTTCGGATACCGCTTTGCAAGATCGCCTAAGTCAACGGCTTCCAGCATTGTTTCTACCTGCGTTTTGATTGCTTCTTTGGTTCCCATGCGTTTCGCCCGTAAACCGAACGCAACGTTGTCGAATACCGTCAAGTGCGGGAAAAGCGCGTAGCTTTGAAACACTACGCCGAAATTGCGTTTGTGTACCGGAATCCGAGTGTAATCCTGATTATCGAACATGACCGATCCCGCGCTGGGCTGAATAAATCCGGCGATAACTCTGAGGGCTGTAGTTTTTCCGCATCCGCTGGGTCCGAGAAAAGATACTAAATTGCCTTCTTCGATGTCTATACACATCTTTTGCAGTACCTTCGCGTTATTATCGTAGGAAACATCCACGTCTTTAAGGGACAGTAAAGCCATCGTTATTCCTCCATGCCCGCCGCGCCGCTGATATGCAACAGGCGTTCGCTGATAAGCATAATCGCCAAAGACATAATCATAAGCATTACCGACAGAGCCGAAACCGCAGGATCGTAATTGTATTCCATGTAATTCATCATCGTTACCGGCAGAGTGACGACGCCGGGACCGGAAAGAAAAATAGTTACCGGAACGTTGTTGAACGCGCTGATAAAAGCAAGCAAAAAAGCGGATAAAATACCTGACGTAATATTCGGCAGAACTACTTTGAAAAAGGTCTGTACCCGGTTGAGACCCAAACTCATCGCGGCTTCTTCAATCGCGTAGTCTAAACTCTCGATGCTCGAACCTACTCCCCGCAGAATATACGTGCTGATTGCAACGGTAAGCCCGACCAAAAGACTTACCGTTACCGGCAATCTCAGCTTGAGAATGATAAACTGAAACAGAGAAAAGCCCATTACAATTTGAGGAATGATATTAGGCGCAAAGAAAAAGTTTTTCAACAGTCGTTTCCCCGGAAACTCGCACCGGCTCAAGGTATACGCGCCGGGGATGCCGGCGATAAGCGCGATAAGCGTGGCGTAAAGGGATATCCGCGTACTCAGCCACAGAGACTGCATGAAACTGCGGCTTGCGAATACTTTTCCGTACCATTTGAGGCTGAAGCCGACAGGAGGAAAAGATACATAAGAAGCGGAAGTAACCGAAGTCGCCGCCACAATAAACAGAGGCACAAATAAAAATCCGTATACCGCCAGCGATACTATCAGCAGTCCCGTATGTTTCCGTTTCATCGCCGTATATCAAACTCCTTTCCGGTTAAACGGAAGAGCAAGCCGGTTCATCAGCGCGATGATCCCGGCAGACATCGCCGCCATGAGCGCGGCAATAGCCGACGCGTTGCCCCAGTTTCCCAGCGTTATCGCCTGCTGATAAATCAGGGTCACCATCACCATATTTTTATTGCCCCCCAAAAGCTGAGGCGTCGTATATGCCGACGCAGTTCCGGTAAACACCATAACGCTCCCGACTAAAAGCCCGGGAATACACAGCGGAACCGCTACCTTGAAAAACGCGGAACTCTGGCTTGCGCCGAGACTTTCCGCGGCTTCTAAAAGTTCATCGTCGATGTGTTCCATCACGCCGGTCAAAGACGCAATCATAACCGGCAGAAAAAGATACACGCTTCCCGCTATAACCGCGGACTCGGTATAAAGCATTTGAAGAGGCTCTTTCGCGCCTAAACCGCGTAGAACAGCGTTTATAACGCCGTTTTTTCCTAAAATCGTAATCCACGCAAACGCGCGCACTACCGAATTCGTCAGCAGAGGAAAAGCGGTACAGGCAATCAACACGGTACGGATGCTTTTCTTCTTTCGGGAAATAAAATACGCCGCCGGCACGCCTGTCAGCATACATATACAAGAAGTAATCAAAGCTATTTTAATGGTACGCCAAAATATCTGAAGATAAAAAGCATCGGTAAAAAAGATACGGTATAGGTTCAGCGAAAAAACGCCGTCAGGAAAAAACGCAGGAGTCATGCTGAAAAACAAAGGAACCGCCAAAAATACGAATACCAGCAAAAAACCCGGAAGCAGAAGCAAGTACATCCATTTCTTGTTCATATCATAACCCTATGAAATAGGCTGTTCTTTGTCAAGACCTTCCGGCGCGGTAAAGCGGTTATAAAAGATGCGACGAAGAAGACTTGAACTTCCATGCCTCGCGGCACCAGCACCTCAAGCTGGCGTGTCTACCGGTTCCACCATCGTCGCAGATATATTTAATATATAAAAATACCGCAGGAATGTCAACAGGAGAATACAAAAATTTATCATTTTTTTGTGCCGAGACAAGGTTATAAAATTCCCCTTTTTGCCGATAAGTAGGTATGAAATATCATAATTATTGGAAGCACATTTTCTTCGGAATCGGTATATTTTTTCTAGTCCTGTCAGGGTGCGCGAATAATCCCCGCTCCTCGCCCCCGGATAAGGCGGAAAAAACTAATCAGAAGGCGGACGCAGGCGTTCAAACGGCTCAGACGGAAGATGAGTCAGAGGGAACCGAAGATGACGTCTGGTCCATCCTTGAACGAGGCGAAAGCGGTAAAGCGAGGGAATTTTTCCTCGGCAAAGTGAATGTTCACGCCACCGATAAACAGGGAAGAACTCCGCTCCACATGGCCGCGGAAATCCAAGACCCGGAATTGGCGAAATTCTTCATATTTATGGGCGCGGAAATAGACCCGGTGGACAATAAAGGAAGAACCCCCCTGGGAATCAGCGCGGCAAAGAAGGACGCGCCTACCGCTAAGGTCATCGTCGCCGGAGGCGCGGACATTCATCACGCCATGCCGGGCGGTACCAGTCCCGCCTTAACCGCGGTGGGGACATCCGGCGACCTGCTGGACGCCATGATCGCCCCGGATACGCTGAAGGCTACGGATTCGGCGGGGCGCAATCTTTTGGACCTTGCCCTCGCGTACCCTGAATCAAAGGTTCATATAGAATCCGCGGAAACCTTGATCTTAGCCGGAGCCGTCTCGAAAAGCCCTATTTTCAATTATTTCGCGCCGGCCGTGCGGACCGCAAATTATAATCTCCGGGCATCCGACGGCGTTACGCCCCTTCATTTCGCCGCCGCAAGAGGCTATACGGGACTCATCGAATTCTTGATTGAACGAAAAGCCGACGTTAATCTCAAAAACGGCGCGGGAACCACGCCCCTCCATGAAGCCGCCCGATCAGGAAACGTAAAAGCCATGAAGCTCTTGGTCGATGCAAAAGCCGACGTCAACGCTCAGGACGCAAAAGGCAATTCGGTCCTCCACATCGCGGTTCCGGCGCATACCCATAAGGAAGCCCTCGTTCTGTTTCTCAACAACGGCGCGAATCCCAACTTGCGGGACGAACACGGCGACGCCCCTCTGCACGCGGCTATCCGGTTAAACCGCAGTCTGGATATAGCCCGGACTATTCTCAACGGCGGCGTCGAGGGAAAAGCGGATGTTTCGGTCCGTAATACTGAAGGAAAAACTCCGCTTCACTTAGCCGTCGAGCTTGGAACCGGAGATCCCCGGGTTAACTATATTCCGCTCCTGCTGGAGTATAAATCCGATATTTTCTCCGTAGACAACGACAAGATCACGCCCTATGAAAAGGCGCTGAAGGAACGCCCCAACTTACTGCCCTCTCTGATCACCAGCGGAACGGTTCTTCAAAACGACAGTAGCGGCAATACTCTTTTGCATATCACCATAGACAAGCAGGGAGATATTAAGGTAGTAGAGATGATTCTTGACCGTAAAGCGATGGTAAACGCCCGGAATAAAGAAGGCGATACCAGTCTTCATCTTGCGGTCAGGCAGAATAATTCCGCGGTCGGCGCGCTTCTGCTTTCCAAAGGGGCGGATATTTTCGCGCCTAACTCGAAAGGCGAAAGCCCGCTGTATCAGGCGTTTTATTCGCCCGGCAATGTGCGGGAGTGGATGCTCACCAGCGGAACCCTTAAAGCCCGGGACGGATTGGGAAATACCGTCCTTCACTACGCGGCGCAATGGAAGATGGATCAGCATATTCCGCTTATCGTAGACAAAGGCGCCCAAGTAGAAGCCGCCAACGCAACCGGAGAAACTCCGATGTTCTCGGCGGTTAAGAATAACTCTTCCACTACGATACGAACCTTAAAAGGTCAAGGCGCGTCGATTGCCGCCCGGGATATTCTGGGAAATTCCTGCCTTCATGCCGCGGTCAAGTGGAACGCTCCGAAAGCCGCGGAAGAACTTATCGCTATGGGCATAGACGTGAACGCTCACGCCCTTAACGGGAAAACTCCTCTCCACGATGCGGTACGTCTCGGAATGACCGAGATCGAGGGAATTCTCATTAACCGCAAAGCCGATTTGGAAGTCCGGGACGCCGAGGGAAATACGCCGGTTATGGAAGCGGTTATTGCGGGCTATCCTTCGACGGTCGAGCGGTTGGTCGCAAAGGGCGCGGACCCGCTTACCCGCAATTCCCGGGGAGATACGCCACTGCATATCGCGGTTAACGCCCGGCAGGAAAACATGGTCAAACTGTTTTTAGGCTGGGGCGCGTCGATTCACGCCAAAAATTCTCTGGGTATGACGCCGTTCCGCGTCGCTTTGCAGACTTCTCCGAATATGGTCGCGGTTTTGCTCACCAAAGATCGGGTAGCCATGCCGGACGATGACGGATTCGCGCCCCTTCACATTGCGATTCAATCCGGCGCGTCCATAGATACGGCTAAAGTTATTATCGAACAGGGAGGACGGGTCGCCGCTGTTGACTCCGCAGGACGCACGCCCCTTCGGACTGCGGTTGATGCTAACGCATGGGAGATGGCTCAGTTTCTCATCGAGAAGGGAGCGAATATATTCTCTACCGCCGCGGACGGAAAAACCCCCGCGGGAATTGCTTTGTCTAAGGGTAGCGATGCGGTAAAATCCTTCTTTACCGCCGCGGTGATCAACGCTCAGGATCAATCGGGAAATACGATTCTGCACCACGCGGCGCAGACCGGCAATTCCAATACGGTAGCTCTGCTTATCGAACTTGGCGCGAACAAGAACATCAAAAACATTGCCGGCGAAAACCCCGTTGACATCGCGGAACGGTGGAAACGCCGAGACGTAGTGACCGTATTACAGTAACCGCACAAGCCGGCGATCCGCCGGCTTTTTTTATTAGCACAGAAACTTCTTCAGGATTTCCGATACAGCCCGGGCTGGATTATTTTCGGCGGAAATCCAGACGACTCCGGGAATAGACGCAAAAAACGTAATCTGCCGTTTCGCGTATCGCCGGCTGTTTCGGGCGATGGCGTCCTGCACAGCCGG
>JAIRPH010000012.1 GCA_031257135.1 Spirochaetaceae bacterium | reverse complement strand
GTCGCCTCGGTAATGATGGAAATTCCCGGACTCAAAGGCTTGGATTTCACGATTCCCCAAGTCTCAAACTGGTCAGCCGTCAGAGACGCGGCCGCGGGAAAAACCGCGCTCTATCTGCGTCATTTCTACTGGGACCACATCCAAGACGCTCAGGTAGATTTAGCGGAGTATACAAAAAAAATTCTGGACTTCTTCGGACGAAAAGGTCTCTTCATTCAGACTTCCGCTCCGACTCCCGAAGAAGCGGTTATCCTCGGGGATAAACTCCACCGCATCTTGTCGAAATAACCTCTAGGGGAGCCGCATGATCATCAGTCCTGCGGCTCCTACGCTCATATCCTGCTGTTCCTCCCATGCTCCGATCAGCGTATCTCCAGATAGACCGATCTTCGTATAGACAAACCCTTCCGGCAGGGCGGGCAACGTAATAGGCTCAATGCGATTGTTTCCGGCGCGGGTTTTACCCAGTATGCCGCGACCGTCCGGGAGAACCGCCAATGCCTGCGCGCCGCTATCGGTCTGGAGATAATATCCTGACAGTTCAAGCAGTTGCTGACCGCTGGCTGAAAGAGAAGGGTCTCGGGTAAAATAACGAATATAGGAAAATTCTGGAGAGATAATCCCCGCAATAGGGACCGCAGAAGGCTCAATCAGGCGGAAAACCTCGTCCATAACAGACCGCAGAAGAGACGGAGCCTTGCTCAGAGAAGCGGGAAGAGCGGAATTCCTGAACTCAGAAAGAGAAACCGATTCTCCGGGCAGAGAGAGCCGAGCCGTCCGGAAATGAACCGTTTTAGGCCGCGTTTCGGCGGACCCTCGCCGAATCCCCCGATAGTACCAATACCCGTCAGGACCCTGCCTTAACGTGTCAATGTCCCATCCCGCGGAAGAGGGAAAGGGATCAAAAGCCGGAACCGTTACGCCTATCGGCTTGGTTTTCCCGCTGATGTGCGTGAAAACCTTATGCGAAGGCGGCGGCTCAACAAGATCAACGAAAAAATCGTCCCGATAGAGGAGAACCGCCGGGTTTTCTTCAAAAACAAACATGGAGCCGATGGTATAGTTTTCCCAATAATCGTCGGCTATACGGTACAAGGCTAAAGAGCCGTCTTTCCGAGGCGCAACCATAAGAAACCCTTCCCGGTTTATCCCTATGACAAGCCGGTCTTGGTACATCACGATTCCGGCAACGAACCGAGCAAGGGTCCACGGCGCAAACGGCGTGAGCGATGCCGCATCAGGAACGGCAATCAGGAACGGTCCGTGAGCGTCTTCGCCTTCGTTTTCTTCCCTATCCAGCTCAAACCAGAGCGGATTAGCTCCGCTTTTTATGATTGCCAGCGGATTTGACTCAGGAGGTTTTTCCGCACGAGGCGGCGCAAGCGGTTCCGCGGCGATCTGAGGAAGCGCGGCTTCCGGCGGCGCAGGCGCAGTCTCCGGCTGAGGACGCTCTTCCGGCGCGATCTGAGGCGCGGATTTCGGCGGTTCATCTTTAGAACAAGAAAGTACCCACAACGCTAATAAGAAAAAAACAAGGAGCTTTCGATACAGCATAATATCCGGTTTTTAGTATAATCATACTATTCCGTTTGTGACCAGACGCCTTTTACGATGCCTCATAAATCGATATACTAAACGATATGTATGCAGGTTCCATAAAAAATCACCGAGAGCGGGAAACCGGTTTATTAGTGTATCCGGTATATTCCCGGCGTTCCCAAGGGCTTTCTTTGGGGATCAATCTGTTTCCGGATCGCAAACGCTGTTCTTTCGACTGTCCCTACTGCGAGGTGTTTCCTTTTAAGAGCAATATCCGGTTTTCCCTGAATCTTATGAAAACTCAGCTTCAGGAAGCGTTGACGCTGGTCAAAACCCGGGGAATCGAAGCCCGGGATATATGCTTTTCTGGAAACGGCGAGCCTACCATGTCTCCTGATTTCCGGGCGGCTTTGGAAGAGGCGTTCCGAATTCGGGACGATTCGGCGCCGGAAACAAAGGTGGTAGTAATCACCAACGGTACGGGACTGCTGGACAACCGGATGTTCGAGCTGTTGCGCCAGTCCGCGGCAAAGGGTCTCAAGGTATGGCTCAAGGCGGACGCCGGAACCGAAGCATGGTATCGCGCAATGAACCGTTCTCAAACGCCTTATCAGGCATTACGAGGCAAAATCAGAGCGTTTACGAGCGGCGCGCCGGCGACTATTCAAACCATGCGGTGCATGGTGAACGGAGTCCCTCCGGCTCAAGAGGAGGAGGAGGCTTGGGAAAGCTTCGTAACGGAACTGGCTGACGGAACCATGCTGGAGGCGGTTCACATCTACGGCAAAGCCCGACCCGCGCCGGAAGACCCGCTGACAGAATCTCTGCCTTCCGCCGAGCTTGAACGGTACGGGCAATCCCTCAAAAAAAGGCTTGAATCCGCGGGGCTGAATCCGGCGGTACAGGTATTTCCGTAGAAAAACCGGCGGCGAAGCATCGGCTTTTTGTTGCAGAAGCTCTAACACGTTGAATTCGCTTCGAGTTTCTGTATTTCTCTGATAAATTCGTCTATATCTTCAAAGTGCCGGTATACCGAGGCGAAGCGGATATAGGCTATTTTGTCCAGCGCGCCGAGTTTTTCCAACGCCAAGTTTCCGATGGCGGCGGTACTGATTTCGTGATTCACCTTGCCTCGAAGCGCGGCTGAATCCTCGATTTCGTTGACCAGACTTTCTATGCCCATTTGAGACACCGGGCGTTTTTCCAAAGCCCGCTGTACGCCCCGCTCGATTTTACTGCGGTCAAAAGGTTCCCTGCGGCCGTCCCGTTTAATAACCATAAAAGGCTTATCTTCGATACGTTCATAGCTGGTAAAGCGGTGACCGCAACCGATACACTCTCGTCTCCGGCGTATAGCCTCGCCGTTAGCCAGACTTCTGGATTCGATTACTTTATCGTCGAAATTACCGCAATGGGGACAACGCATAGTCTACCTCTTTTTTTACTATACTATACTAGATTTTGAGTATCAAGGGAAAATTTGGAAGATACTATAAATCTTTGAAAGAATTTTACTATAAAATATCCCGCGGACTAAACCTTTATTTCGAGGTTAGGGCTTGATGCGGCGTCCTTTCACGGTTCGGGTGCGGACGGTTTCTTTCCGGCTTTTGTAAAACTTCATTATGAGATAAGGACGTTCACTGCCGGAATAGCTCGCGAT
>JAIRPH010000185.1 GCA_031257135.1 Spirochaetaceae bacterium | reverse complement strand
GGGGATGCCTATTGAGCAGATAAGCCGGGTAACAAACTTGTCCGCCGAAGAGGTGCGGAAACTCTAAGCAAGGCAGGCGAAGCGCGTTACGCTTTCCCGCAGAACCGCGGTAGGAAGAGACGCGTTTCCCGCCGGGGCGCAGATACGCTACATCGACTAGGGAACAGCGGCGCGGCGGCATTGCGGGAAACGCCCGCCCCGCCCGCCGAACCCGGCGCGGCGTTGCGTTATGTTAAAGCCGTTGATTAGTCCTACTTACTTTATTGCGCGAGATGCGCTACCATGAGCTATGATTACGCAAACACCTTTTACGCCGGAAGCGGCGATATTCGATATGGACGGTCTCATGCTGGATACCGAAAAGCCCGTTATCGAAATATGGCGGCAAGCGGCTCAGGCTATGGGCTGGCAGGTCGATTTGGAAGTCCTTTACCAAACGATAGGTATCAATGAAGCCGCCACAAAAGAGATTCTCATGCGGAAATATGGTCCAAACTTTCCATATCAGGAAATCAGACAAAATCTGCAACGCATCCTGAAAGAAAAAATCGAGCGCGAAGGAATCGCTCACCGTCCCGGATTGCTCGTCCTTTTGAACCGTCTCGACCGGTTAGGCGTACCCTTGGCGGTGGCTACCTCAACGAGCAAGCAAACCGCGCTCTGGAAGCTCGATAAAGCCCATATCAGAGAACGTTTTAAAGTCATGGTATTCGGAGACGAGGTGAAACAGGGAAAACCCGCTCCGGATATTTTTCTTCTCGCGGCGGAACGTCTCGGCAAACAGCCCCAAAACTGCGTCGGTTTTGAGGATTCCCCGGCAGGACTGCAAAGTCTCTATCGCGCCGGGATTCCTTCAGTGTTTATTAAAGACGCAGTGGAACCCGCCCCGGAGATTCTCGCTACCCTATGGCGCCGGTATAACGACTTAGCCGAAGCCGCGGCTCTCTTTGGATAATCAGCCTTTAACTGCGCCGGCTATCATGCCGGTAATAATATACCGTTGAGCGAAAATATAAATCAGTACTACCGGTATTGAAACCATCGCGACGTCGGCGCAGACCAAATTCCAGCTTCTGCTGTATTGCCCGTAAAAGTTAAACACCGAAAGCGGTAGCGTCCATTTCGCGGAGGAATTCAGCAGATACATCGGGATTTGCAGTTCATTCCAGACCCACATAAAATTCAATACCCCGGCAGTCGCGATAACCGGTTTTAAAAGAGGTAGAATAATGCGTCCAAAAAGCGAAAACCCTAAAATACCGTCAATAACCGCCGCCTCGTCAAGCTCCCGGGGAACGCCCTTAATAAAGCCCGTAAATACCATAGTAGTAAAAGGCATGAATAACGCGGCATAGCAAAAAGCCAAACCGAGACGCGAACCGTACAGCCCCAGAATCCGCAGTAACTGGATGGTAGGCATCGCCGCAAAAGGCGCGATGATCCCAAAGGTCATAAACCGATAAGCGGCTTTGCAGAATTTGGTATTTCTTCTAGTCAGGACAAAACTGAGTACCGCGGAAAGCAACAGAGTCAGCGTAACGGCAATTACCGTAACAAATACGCTGTTCCACAAAGACCGCAGAAAGTTTGCCTTCCAGACTTCCGCAAAATTGGAGAATTGCCATACTTTGGGAAGTTTGATTGTAAGGTAGCTTGCTTCTCCTCTGGTTTTGAACGCGGTCAGTAAGACCATAAGCAGAGGATACACCGTAGCGATACTGCATATCCAGAGAAAAATTTCCAGAATGGTATTGGTTAGTTTTGTTCGCTGATTCATTCCGCATACTCCCATACTTCGCTGATTTTTTGCCACCCCAAAGAGACCAGGATGAGTACCGCCGTAAACGTCAGATTTACCGCCACCGATTGAGCGTAACGGCCTGCGGACATCTCGTTCATCATCAGGGTTCCAAAACTTTCGGTGGAACTGCCGGGACCGCCGGAGGTCATAATAAAAATCAAGTCGAACATTTTAAGTCCGTAGATCAGGCTGAAGAGGATATTCACGTTGACAATGCTCATAATCAAGGGCAAGGTTATATTTTTGTAAGACTGCCACTCCGACGCTCCGTCGATTTTAGCCGCTTCAAGATATTCAGTCGCCACAGACTGCATACCGGTAAGAGAAATAACAATGGCGTATCCGGTATTCCGCCAGACTTCCGCAATACAGATGGCAATCATAGCGGTAAAACGTGCGCCGAACCATTGCACGCCCTCGCCGCCTAGAGCTTTTATCGTTTCGTTAATGACTCCGTGCCGAGTTTCAAAAACCGCGGAAAACGTAAGACCTACCACCAGAGCGGAAAGAATAGCGGGAATGTAGTAAATCGTCCTGAGAATCATCTTGGTGCGGATTTCCCGGTTTAAGAGATACGCAAAAAAGAGTCCCAAAACCGTAACCAACACGGTTTTTACCGCGGCGTAAATCAGGGTGTTTACCAATGCGGTCGGCAGTTTGCGATCCTGTATAACCGAAAGCAGATTGTCAAACCCTACAAAACGCAGATTTACCGCTCGGGCCGAGCTCCAGTCGGTAAAGGCATACACATAGCCGAAGGTCGAAGGTATGACAAAAAAAAGCATAAATACCAGAACCGGCGCAATAATCATGTAAAGGGGATAAATCTTTTTCCTATCCATCATCGGCCTCCTGCGTAAATGTTATTTGCTGAAGGATTTCAGCGTGTTGATCCGATCATCGTCCAACTGCTGAATACATTCATCCTCAGTAATTCCGCCGCCCATCAGCGCCTGAAGAATCTTGCCGCCTTGAACCTGAGAATAGCCGACGATTCGAGGCTGGGCTACAGAAGCGTGTCCAACCCGGGATACCCAGTCTTTTACTTCCTGATATTGCGAGGAAGGCTTGTTGGTAGTCTGTCCCTTGAATACCGGAGTCGTTGCGATACCGTTAAAAGCCTTGTTGTAATTTTCCGGTTTAGACATAAAGTCAATCAAATCCAGAGCGATTGCGGCGCGAGGACTGTTTTTATTGACCATCAAAAGATTTACATTAGGTCCTTCAAAGGTTCCGTTTTCGGGGGTTCCCATGTAAGCCGGCATAAGCCCGAAATCTCCCTTTTTGTAGGGATACGAATCGTTGTCATAATCGGTGTCAAACCATGTGTCCCAGCAATAAACCATAGCGGCTTCGCCGTTGCCCAGAACTTCGCTCATGTGATCCCACCGGTCGGTCATAAAGTTTTTTCCAAAATAACCTTTATCGGCCGCGCGCTTAAAGAACTCGGCTATGGTCTTAATCTGAGGAATGTCGGCATATTTGATTTCATTGCTGTTCAGCTTGGCGAGCAGTTGTTCACCTTGGGGACTGTCAAAAATGGGATCAAAAGCGAACTGGTAAAGAATGGGCCAAGAATCGGCGGTAGGCAGGAAAATAGGCTGAACTCCCGCGGCGAGGAGCTTTTCGCACAGGGCTTCAAATTCGGCATGCGTTTTGGGCGGAGTTAATCCGTACTGCGCGAATATCTTTTTGTTGTAAAACATTCCCGATACCGAAGCCTCCCAGAAAGGAAGCCCGTAGACTTTGCCGTTTACTTTGGCTTGAGGAAGAACGGAGTCCACCACATCCCGCACCCATGGAGCGTTGCTGAAATCGTAGAAGTTAGCTTCGACTCTGAAGTTAAGCAGGTGGTAATTGCCGAAGTGCAGGAAGACATCGGGAATATCGCCGGTGGTAAATTTGGTCAGCAGAATTGACTCGGCGTTGCTTGCGTCGATGCCCTGAATGTCAATTTTGTTGCCTGTTTTAGCTTCCCACGCCGCAAAAGCGGTTTTCATGTACGGCTTGGCAAGGTCGTCCGCGTTGCCGTACAGCGTGATGGCGTTCCCTTTCGGCTGACTCGATCCGCCTGGGTAGAGTCCGGGCAGAACGCCGAGGATCAGTACGGCGGTTAAAAAAACAAAAAGTCCTTTCTTCATCATAAGATTTTCCTCCAATCTTGAATAGTTTAAAAAATCCTAACATGGGTTCATAAAATCTGTCAAGCAAATTATTTAGTTTATTTAACTAAATAATTTGCTTGACACTATGACCTCTTCCGGGGTATGGTTAGATAAATCCAATGTAAGGAGCAATAATGAACCCTGTCCGGTTTGAAGCAACCTTTGAATCCTTAAAAACCTTTGAGTGTCCGGCATGGTTTCGGGACGCCAAGCTGGGATTCTGGAGTCACTGGGGACCCCAAAGCGTGCCTATGTTCGGAGACTGGTATGCCCGGAATATGTATATAG
Organism: Spirochaetaceae bacterium; assembly: GCA_031257135.1. Lineage (GTDB taxonomy): Bacteria > Spirochaetota > Spirochaetia > Treponematales > Breznakiellaceae > JAITHW01. The sequence goes on along the minus strand of JAIRPH010000185.1, from coordinate 1,032 downwards.
AAGGAACTCCTCAATACCTTTACCACCTGCGCCATTACGGGCATCCTTCCCGGTTCGGATATAAGGATGTGATTAAACGCTGGAAGGCGGAACGGTTTAATCCTGATGAACTGATGGAACTGTACCGGAAGGCAGGGGCCCGGTATTTTGCGGCTCAGGCTACGCATCATGACCATTTCTTCAATTTCCCTTCGCGGTTTAACCGGTTTAATTCCTTAGCGATGGGACCTGAAAAGGATATTTGCGGACTTTGGAAACAGGCGGCCGATAATCAAGGGCTTCCTTTCGGTCTTACCGAACATTTAGGCGCGGCCTTTTCTTGGTGGAATGTGAACAAAGGCGCGGATAAATACGGACCCTATGCCGGAATTCCCTACGACGGCAATGATCCGGCTTATCGGGATTTTTATCTGGATAATTACGAACACTACGCCAAAGACGAGGATATGCGTTTTGCCAAAGTCTGGTATACCGCGAATTCAAAATATCGCGCCTACTGGCTTTCGGTGATGAAGGAGCTTATTGATTTGTACGCGCCTGATTTGCTTTATACCGACGGCGGACTTCCTTTCGGATTTCGGGGCGAGGGGAATTACGATTACGACGCGCCTCCTTCAGACCCTGCCTATCGTTACGGGCTTGAGGCGGCGGCTTATCTGTACAATGCATCTATTGAAAAGCATGGCGAAAATCGGGCGGTCTACACCCAAAAAGACAGCCGTCCGGAGATTTGCGCCGTCGGAGTTCTGGACATCGAAAAAAGCCAGTTTCCGGGGATCAATCCCTATCCATGGCAGACCGATACCTGTATTGGGAATTGGTTCTACGACGCAAGCCAGCCGTTCAAGCGTCCGGGGCATATTATTGAAATGCTCGTGGACATCGTTTCCAAAAACGGAACCATGCTACTCAATATCCTGCAACGCCCTGACGGTTCCATTGATGACGAGACCCGCTTCATCCTTATCGAGATGGCTTCATGGGTTTCGATTTGCGGCGAAGGCGTCTACGGAACTCGGCCGTGGCGGACCT
>JAIRPH010000161.1 GCA_031257135.1 Spirochaetaceae bacterium | reverse complement strand
ATCTTGTAAAAGAACTGCTATGCTGAAATCCGTCTCGGCAGACGGCATCTCCTCGGCTTGTTTTTTAAGGACTCCCCTTACTATACCGTATCTCGGGAAAAGATCAAGCCTGACCGCGGTTAGCCGATGAAACGCATACAAGCCCCGCTATGCGAAGCGTCCGCTTTTTTCTATTATTGCTTCTAAATCTGACATTAGGCATCTTGCATTTGTTACTCAGACTATGCTATGATTTTCACATAACGGCGATGTTATATAGTAAGGAGAAATTATGGTATCTCGAATTCGTTTATTGGTACTGATCGGCATGGCAGGCTTATTTATTCCGTTGGCGGCGCACGCTCAACCGGCGGTTGAACTTGACGCCCAAACTGGAACCGTACCGTCCAGCGGCGTCAGAGAAAAGCCGTCCGCCCCTAATCAGACGGAGCCTGCGAAGAACGCCGAATCTCAGCCCGGAGCCGCCCGGACCGGTTCAACAGCTACTAACGTTCAACAGAATACCGCTGAAACTGATGGAACCTTATCGCTTCAGAGTCAGGAACCGTCTCAAGTCACGTCCCTTGCCGAGCTTGACGCGGAAAGCCGGAAGCTGGGAAATTGGATTCGACAAGGGCTTGGGTCTCTGCCTAACGGAGCGCGAATCAGGCTGGGTCAATTTTCGCTGAACGGCACAGATACGGACCTTGGAATATACTGGCGGAATCAGCTCTCGAGTATTCTTTCATCCATGCAGGACCGGAATTTTGTTATTGTGACCGATCCGACCGCTCAGGCGGACTATACCTTAGCGGGAGAAATCATGCGGATCGGGAATATCCTGCGGCTGTATACTCGGCTTACCCGGCTGGAGGATTCCGCTCTGATTACTACCTGGACCCTTGATCTGACCTTGACGCCGTTTATCCAAGAATTGATAGGAAGCTCCCAGAGCGGCGGTTCCGATTCTTCCGCTTCCAGAGTCTACGCGGACAGCTATGAACCGGACAGCCGGGATAATCCGATAAAAGCAGACATCGACGCCCCCGAAATTTCAAGAACCCTTCATGACGGAGATGAAGATTGGTTCGCGGTAGAAACGCCCGATAACGGGACCCTCATTCTGGAAACCACCGGCTCTATGGATACCTTTATGGAGCTTTATGACGGAGCATCCGGATCGAGTTCCCGACTGACGAGCAATGACGACGGCGGAAACAACCTTAACGCCCGGATTGAGTATTTTGCCGAAGCAGGAAAAACCTACCTCGCCAAAGTCCGCGGACTTGGAGGCGATACCGGCTCCTATGGATTCAAGGCGACCTTTAATCCCATGCCGACAGACCCTTCCGAACCTAACGACGCGCAAGAGCAGGCGACCGTCATCGAATTGGATACGCCGGTAGAGGCGAGTTTTCAATCCCCTTCCGATGAGGATTGGTACTATCTCGCGGTTCCTGAAGACGGAGGCTATCTGATCGTATATACTGAAGGCAGAATGGATACAAGAATCACCGTCTATGACGAGGCAGGCTCAATGCTGGCAGACGACGACGATTCCGGCAGAGGGCTGAACGCCAGAGCGTCGGTACAGGTATCCGGCGGAACGGTATATATTCGAGTAAAAGAAGTTGACGGAGACCGAGGAAGTTACACGCTGTATTCTCAGGTGAGAACTCCCGGAGCCAGCGATGCGTTCGAGCCGGATAATACCGCGGAAACCGCCAAAGAGATTCAGCTAGGAACCTCTCAGCAACGGACCCTTACTACCGCCGACGATACGGACTGGGTGAAGTTTACGATTACCGAAGCCGGCTCTTATGCGATAAGAACCATTGCCGCCGATGGACATCTTGATACCTATATCGAACTCTATGATGAAAACCAAGAGTATCTTGACGACGACGATGACGGCGGAGCTAACTACGACGCTTATCTGCGGACGGAGCTTCAGCCGGGTACGTATTTTATCCTGATTAGTACGCTTGATGATGATCCTCTGGACAACAACGCGTATACCTTGAGCGTTTCCGCTGAAGCCGGAGACGAAGAAGAGGGGATGTAACATCTTCCCTTGACTGCCGCTCCCCGCGGGCGGCGGTCGATTATAAGGGGTTGAGCCTATGCCGCCCATCGCGTCAAAAATAGGATCGATAATTAAAAATCTCTTAGGAGCGGCCGGAGGAACGCTACAAAGATGGCGGAGCCTGATTATCATGGGCGTTGTCATAGTAGGCATCCTGCTGGCGGCGATTGTTACGATACCGCAGATTATTCAGAAAGCTATTGATTATAGCGCTAACCTTTCTTCCGATTCCTCCCGAAAAGTAGATGACGCCTTTTCGTCTAAACCTCAAGAAGAATTTTTTCTTCCTGACGAACCGGATTTTCTCCCGGAGGTCCTTTTAGAGCAGGAACCGCGCCCCTGGTGGACGGCGGAAGATGTCCGCCCCTTTTGGCGGGACCCTATGGATGAAGACCCCGAAATGTGGCGGAAGCGTATAGAAATGGCGATTGATGAACTTTTAAAAGGAGTTCCATGAAATTGAAACGGCTTTTTTCCCGGTTTTTATCGTTACTATGGTTAGGATGCATCTTTGGTCAGCCTTGCAACGGAGACGATTCCGAAACGATTCCTCAGCCTGCGTTCTCCGTTATGAGAAGAGTCCCTCCAGAAACGGTTTCTCCTTCAGCAGTTCCCGTTCAGGAGCCGGTTTCTCCCGGCATTATCACCGTCAAGCCTGCTGACCCGATAAGTCCTGAGCCTGCTCCGGAAGGCGGTTCCGTAACGCCTCCGCCTCCGCCTGAGCCGCCGGCTTCCATAGGAGTCGCCGAACCGGAAGCGCCGACGGCGGACGAAGCTCCGCCGCCTCCGGTTAAGCCTCTTCCTGAGACTCCCAGCAGAATATCTTCCCAAATCGAGCCGAAACGGGAGGAAGTCTCCGCTTCACGGACCATCTGGGCTATTGTGGGACAATCGATAGAAATTCCTTTTCGGGGAAACGGCTGGGTATATTTAGGAGAACAGGAAAACCGTCAAGGCATGGTCTATCATTCCCGGCGGAATGAACTCGACGGACAAAAATATGTGTTCCGGGCTGATTCCGTTGGAACCTATACCCTTAAATTCTACCGTCAAGATTTTATCGAAGATTATATTATAAACGAATATGTGCAAGTAATCGTCAGTGAAAATCCTGTGATTGCGGGAACGAATCGGACTCAGCCGGTTGAGCGCGATCGCGCTGAGTCAGGCTCTTCGCGCGCTGAAACCGCCGGCTCTTCCGGCTCTTCGCAGGCGGCGGCGCAGGACTCTATAGCAGGGGCGGCGTCTTCCGCCGCTCGGGCCGATTATCTGCAACAGGCGAAAGACGCCTATACTGCCGGCAGTTTCCCGGAAGTCATTACTCTGTTGGATCAGTTTCGGGAACTATATCCGGCAGGCACCGATGAGGCTTGGTGGCTGTACGCGCAATCTTTTGAAGCTAATAGTCCGAGCCGGAATATCCGGTCTGCCCTTGACTATTACCGCCGTCTGATTCAGGAATATCCTCAAAGTCCGCGGGGCAGTGAAGCCCAACGCCGCATCGCTTATTTAGAACGATACTATTTCAATATACGATAATTGACCTGCGGATTATACCTCGGGAACTCAGCCGTTAAACGTCTCAACAGTACTTTACTGTCGTAAAGCCGGAGATTTTTCCAACCGGCTCTACATAGGAAATATGGGCGAATGCCCGGATTACCTAAACACCTTCTTAAAAGCCTGATCCAGATCGGCGATAAGGTCGGCAGGGTCTTCCAGTCCCAGGGAAAGCCGGATGAGGTTCGGCGGGATATTGGCGAACCGTTGCTCCTCCGGCGTCTGCTCCCCGTGGGTCGTTTTGGGGGAGTTGACGATGAGGGAGCGGGCGTCTCCTACATTCACATGGTAGCTCCACAGCTCTATGGCGTTGAGGAACGCCTCGCTCTGCTCGATAGTTCCCTTGAAGCCGAAGGAGAAGATCGCCCCGGCGCCTTTGGGCAGGTACTTCTTCGCTAGGGCGTGATAGGGACTGGAGGGTAGCCCCGGATACCTGACCCATTCCACATGGGGGTTCTTTTCCAGCCACTCGGCGACTTTCTGGGCGTTGCTTACCTGCTTAGTCACCCGCTCTGAAAGGGTCTCAATACCCAGCAGGGCTAGGTAGGCGTCGAAGGGTCCCAGCGCCGCGCCGAAGTAATTGAGGTAGTGGAGCCGTATGCGGGTTACAAAGGGCGCATCCGGGGTAAGTTCCAGAAATGTGCGCTTCCGTCCGGTGGACCTGTCCCGTAAGACGTACTGGGTCTCCTCGAACTGGGGGAAATTCCCGTTGTCCCAGGGGAACGTGCCGGTTTCCACCACCAGCCCTGCGATAAGGTTGCCGTGGCCGTTCAGGGTCTTCGTGGCGGAGTAGATCACAATGTCCGCCCCGTGCTTGATAGGATTCAGCAAATAGGGCGTGGCGAAGGTATTGTCCACCACTAAAGGGATGCCGTGTTTGTGAGCTAGGGCGGCTAGAGCCTCCATGTCTGCCACGACGCCATTGGGATTGCTCACGGATTCCACGAAGATCGCCTTGGTATCGCTTTTGAGGTCCCTTTCCAGGGCGGCGATGTCATTGATGTTCGGCGATTTGTCGATGTGGATGTTGAACTTGGGGAATATCTTCTGAAAGGCGTCCACACTCCCGCCGTAGAGATAGGGGCTGGACAGAATCCGCCCGCCGCCTTCGGCAAGGCTGAGGATGGTGTAGGAGATCGCCGCCATACCCGATGCTAGGGCTATGGCCGCGGACCCGCCGTCCAGGGTTGCGACCCGTCTTTCCAGCACGTCCACCGTGGGGTTGTTTACCCGAGTATAGAGGAACCCCGGATCGGTGAGGGCGAAGAGTCCGTCGGCATTGGCGGTATCCCGGAATTCGTATGCCGCGGTCTGGTAGATCGGCACCGCCACAGACTGCCGATGTTCCGCCGGGTCGTAGGCGGCCCGTATCTTCAGGGTGTCAAAATGCAATCCTTCGTTTAACATAGCCATACTCCTTTTGTTCAAAACGCGGGTATCACCGCGCCGTGATACTTGTTTTCGATAAAGACCCGAACCTCTTCGGAGGTCAACGCCGCCGCCAACGCCCGGATTGCCGGATCGTTCAGCCTGCCGGACTTTACCGCTAGGATATTCGCGTAGGGCGAATCCGCCCCTTCCCGAAACAGGACCCCGCCGGTATCTATCCCCGCTTCCAGCACCTTGTTGGTGTTGGTGATGTACACATCGAATTGATCCCGGATGCGGATGATCGCCGCGGCGTCAAGCTCCACGAGGGTAACGGGCTTGAGGTACTCCGCCACATCCAGAATGGAGGTGTTGAAGACCTCGGTATTTTCCTTGAGCGTAATAAAACCGTTTTGGGACAGAATCGTCAAAGCCCGGAACTCGTTGGTGGCGTCGTTAGGAAGGGCAATTACCGCATGAAGGGGAATCTCCTCGAGGGTCTTGTACTTCTCCGAATACGCGCCGATAGGCTCCACATGGATGTTGCCGGCGTTTACGAGGTCAAAACCCTGTTCCGCCGATACCGATTTCAGGTACGGCTCGTGCTGAAAGAAGTTTGCGTCGAATTCGCCGTTGGAAGTCTGTTCGTTGGCAAGTCTGCCTTCGGTGTTATAAATCTCCAGATCGATGCCCTTCGCGGCAAGTCCGGGTTTGACGAATTCCAGCAATTCCTGGTGAGGAACGATGTCCGCCACGATCTTGAGGGTTGTCCTGCCCTCAGGCGGCGTCTCGCGAACTTCCTTGCTTGCGCTGACGCCGGCGTTAGAGGGAAAACAAGATACGAGGGCAACCAGCAATGCCGCGGTCAGAGAGAAAACCAATGTCCTTTTCATAAAAACTCCTTCGTTATAATAAGTCCGCGCTATGGCGGGCTTGTTTCCTATAGTAAATGTCGCCGTTTCAGGATGGCTTTGGATGCGCCCGCGCCGGCGAACTGTACCAGGTTTACCATGATGATCAGCGCCAGCGCCGCCGCGATGAGAACATCTCCCCTGAATCGGTTGTACCCGTACCGCACCGCCACATCCCCCAGACCGCCTGCGCCGAAAGAACCCGCCAAGGCTGTGGTGGAAATGATAGCGATCACCGCGATGGTAAAGCTTCGTATCAGGTTAGGCAGGGCTTCAGGGAGTAGCACCTTGAACACAATGTCCCGTTTCTTCGCGCCCATGGCCGCCGCCGCTTCCGCCTTGCCTTTGGGAACCTCCAGGATACTGCTTTCCACCAGCCGGGCGAACATGGGGATGCAGGTAACTGCCAAGGCGATGATACAAGCCCTGGGTCCGTAGGAAACGCCGATGATGAGCCGCGATAAGGGCAGGGTCAGAATGATGATGATCACCGACGGCATGGAACGGAGGGCGTTTACGATTCCTCCGGCTACCGCGTTGAATACCGGCATGGGGCAAAGCCCGTCCCGGTCGGTTATCAGCAGGGACACCCCCAGAATAAGTCCGCAGATCCCCGTCAGAATTGTGGTAAGCGCGGTCATATACAGGGTCTGCCCAATAGAAGACCAGACCATATCCCATGTTGCCGCGCTGAATGCGCTCTGTATCGTCCCCGCCAGTTTCGCCAAACCCGCGGCGTTCATATACCGCCTCCGTCCCGCCATTCCCGGCTGGAAAAATCCCGGTTTATCTTCATAAAGAGTTTTGCCGTTTCGCTTACCGGGTTCAAAAACACGCGTTTCACGCTTCCCGATTCGGCTATTACTCCGTCTTCCAGAACTGCCACTCTGTCGCAGGCGTACCGGATCACATCCAGCTCGTGGGTGATAAGCAGGATGGTCAGCCCCAGCTTCCGGTTGATATCAATGAGAAGATCCAGAATCGATAAGGACGTGAGGGGGTCTAACGCCGACTTTGCCTCATCGGAGAGGAGGATCGCCGGGTTGTTCGCCAGGGCCCGGGCGATTCCCACCCGTTGTTTCTGTCCTCCCGAAAGTTGTCCGGGGTAGAAGTCCCGCTTGTCTCCCAGTCCCACCAGTTCCAGAATCTCTCCTACCCGCCGGGCAATGGCGGCTCGTCCGCCGCCGGCGATCTCCAGAGGAAATGCCACGTTCCCCGCCACTGTGCGGGAATCCAGCAGATTGAAGTGCTGAAAGATAACCCCGATCTTGCGCCGATAGTCTCCCAGCTCTTCCGGGCGGAGGTCCATGACCTCCTGTCCGTCAACGGTAATACTGCCTGAATCGGGCGTTTCCAGACGGTTGATGCATCGTATCAGCGTTGACTTGCCCGCCCCGCTGAACCCAATAATCCCGAAGATGTCCCCTCGCTGAACCATAAGATCGATCCCTTTGAGGACGGCGAAAATCCGCCCTCTGCCCTGAAAACTTTTGTAAAGCCTTCGTATCTGTATAAACGCGCTGTTCATGCCGCCTCACCGGTACGTCATCAATGCCGTGTTATAAATATCTTCGATGAGCCGTAAGCCTCCCCGGTATCCGGCGTATCCGGCGGTCATGGCAAGCCGGTAGGGTGAAGGCAACGCCGCCGAAAGGAAGTCCCAGCCCTTGCGTTCCGCAAGCGCTTTGTCCCAGCCTGACCCGATGATAAGTCCTCGTCCCTCGCGGTTCAGGGCGGCGATCCGTTCCTGGGCAAGCCCTGCATCGCTCTCGAAATAGACGGGTATCTCCTTTTTGTCCGAGATTCGTGCGGCAAGACGGCGGATCTCCTGCTGATACGCCGCCGGGGTGTTATCGGTGATGAACTGCTCTTTAGGAGCGATCCCTGTTTCGTGGAGTAGGAATTTCGCCATGCCCAGAACGTAGCTGGCGTCGTGGAGGATATGAACAAAAGACGGGAGTCCGTAGCGGAATTCCAGTAGGAAGGTAGCAAGATTGTCGATCTCCTCGTAGAACGCCTGTTCCTCCGCCGTAATGAACCGCTCCGCCGCCGTCACATCAAGTCCCGCCTGCTTTTCGTTGGCAAAGGCATAGAGTCCCCGCAGGAATTCCGCGCTCCCATTGCCCCCGATGGGCAGATGCGGGAACTGATAGTAATCCTGTCCGTATTTTTCCCGCAGGTGTTCCACGATCTCCAAGCCGAACCAGGGCGATACCAGAATGTTGAAATTCGCCCGGGGAATAGCGCGCCATTCTCCTACCCCGGTGGAACGGGGACCAAAGAAGATGTTCGCCTTGAGTCCGATACCCTCGATGAGATATTTGAGTTCTTCCAGATTCCCCTTCCAAAACTGATCCTGATAAGGCACCGAGGCAAAGAGGTTCACCAGTTTCGCGTCCGTTGGCGCTCCGCGTTCCGCGAACCTATCCGTGTACTGATCGATAATGGCGTTCACAATCACGCTGTGAGCCTCATAGTTCGAGAACTTGAAGCCCGGCGCATTGGCAAAGACGATAGGCTTTCCATCCGCGGCAAAGCGTCGGGCCGCTTCGCCGATGTCGTCCCCCACAATCGCGGAGGTACAGCCCGGTAGGATCACCTGCAAATCGCTGTCGAGAACGCGGTAGGAATGACGGATCAGGGTCTCCAGCTTTTTAATTCCCCCAAAGATCACCTCGGTTTCGGAGAAGTTGGTACACGGCGCGGTATAACCCCCGGAATAGCCTCGGGAACGCTCGAAGAAGCCCGCCACCATGGCGCCGCAACCGGGTCCAGAATGGAGGATCGGGATTGCCCGGGGAATAGCCACCACGGTCTGCATAGCTCCGATGGCGCACATATAACGCTGTTGCTCAAGAGGACCGGTCATTGCCCGTCTCCTAAAAAGGTGTAGGGGTCCTGTTCAAGCCACCATGCGGTGTAGGGGTTGATGGCGTGCTTTTCCAGATTCTTCACAAACTCGTCGTTTTCCAGGGTATCAAGGATGCGCTTACCGTATTGAACCAGTCCCTGATAGCCCATGCCGAAATGCTCATCCCCGATAAGGAGGGAGGGTATGCCGAATTTCGCGCCCCAGAGGGTCATGCCCCCGTGCCGGGCAAGGAGAATGTTGGGACGCGTCCGGTTCAGGATATTCACCAGCTCGAATTCCTGCTTGTTGCAGACATTGTAGCGGGAAACGTCTCCGTAATCGCTGACCACGTTTTGCAGGGTGTCCGCGCTCACCGCCCCGTTATCGTAGAGGGGATCGTGATGGAAGATCGCCGCCCCCTGGACTTCCATACCCAACTCACGGAGGACAGCCAGCAGGGAATGCCCGTGGGACGCCCCGGCGGTAACGTAGGCGGTCTTACCCCGGAGCTTCTCCCGCAGGGCTTCGATTTCGGGCGTCCATATTTCCCGCTCCTCCCGCAGAAAGTCCTCCACCGCCTCCTCCCGATGAGTAACGCGTCCCAGTTCCCGGAACCAACGCTCGGTCTGGGGGATGCCGTAGGGAGGACTCACCTTGATCTCCGGCACGCCGAAGCCCTGTTCCAACGCCGCCCCCATGTAGGAACCCAGAGTGGCGCAAATCTGGATAGTCGCCGCGGCTTCCGAAGACGAGGCGATCTGGGCGACCGTGGCGTAGGGGGTCAGGTAGTTCGCCCGAAGTCCCAGACGGCTGAACCACTGCCCAAAGAGGTCGGCTCCCCAGAAGTTTATGATATTGATAAGGTCTTCCTGCTTTTTCTCCGGCTTTTTGATGAGCTTCCGGGCGATGCCGTGATAGCCCGCGTCAAAGCCGGATGTCCATATCCGAGAACGGAAGCCTTCGCAGAAGATCGCCGCCACGGGGATGCCCAGCTCTTCCTCGGCTTCTTCGGCAACGCGTTCCACATCTTCCCCGATGATCCCTGACGCGCAGGTGGTGATGATAAAAATGACCTTTGGCGTTGCCCGCCGGGCGGCTTCCCGGACGGCTTCCGTCAGTTTCTTCTTGCCGCCGTACACCGTGTCGGCTTCCCCCATGTTACTGCTGAATATCCGCCGGGGGGTCGGTTCCTTCAGGTTCCGGTGAACGCCGTTGACTCGGTAGGTAAAGGCGAATTCGTGGAGGCACCCCGCGCACCCCACCGGACCGTGGCTCACTACTGCCGCATCCTGGATTAGGATCACCGTACAAGCCGCATTGGAGGTGGAGCAACCCAGGCACTGGCTGAAGGATCGGTTCTTTTCCTTTAAGGTCCCTCGTCTGGCGCACCCCACCAGATCTCCGGCGGTACCCGCATAGCCGGTGATTGAGCCAAGCCGCCGTTCCCGCACCGGAGCCGCCTGAGCGCGTAGATTGATGTCAGTCATACACATCTCCTATTTATATTAAACACATAGAAAAAGTAGGATATAATCTCAAAAATGTCAAGAGGATACCAGCGTTTTCCCGTTTTCAACGTATTTGGCGCGAAGAGGAATATAAGCCGGCGTTTCGACTTGCGAGAACTTATGTCTGACACCTCGTCTAGTGTCTGACACCCGGCGTGCGGCGGCGTATGCTCTTGTTTTTATCGAGTGATTTTGGTATGCTGTACCTATGTTTTCTCCCTTGACTCGGCGGCTTATTGCGCGGTGTATTTTTATTATCGGTCTGCTACTCATGTTTTTGGGGAGCGCGTTTCTGTTGGGAACGATTACAGGAGCTTCCTGGATTTCTGTACTGCGGGCGTTCTTTTTTGTGATTCTCGGTTCAGGATGCGCGGTATTGGCGATAAAACTCAACAAACGGTCGCTGTATCTGTTTTTTGCGGGCTTTTTTATGCTATTGGGATTTTTTCTTTTTCTGTCGGCTCTGAAAATTATCCCTGTATCCTTTTCTCAGGCTTGGCCCCTTATTTCAGTTTTTTCCGGGTTTGCTCTTATTCCCGCAGGCTGGCATCGGTATGGCGCGTTCCGAAGCCGCTATGTGGTTCCGGGGATTGCGTTTATCATACTTGGTTCGGTACTTCTCATTTTTTCTTTCAATATGGTACCCTTTTCGTTTGCTCACTTTATGATGCAATGGTGGCCTCTGCTGGTGGTTTTGACCGGGCTTCTGCTGGTTCTTATTTCTCTTGGTTCAAAGCCTCCGGTTGAGGATACTTCTCAAAATAAAGAAAGCTAGTATACTAAGGACTTATGAACTATTCAAAAAAAATCGGTTTTTTTTATATAATTGCTGTTCTTGCGCTGTGGGAGGCTTCCTGCGGGACAGGCGCGGCGATTCAAGAAACGCCTCTTCCTGCGGCGGAATGGCGTCCGAGCGCGGAGCCGGTATCGGTTCGTCCTTCTGAGGGCGGTATTGTCGATGAAATCCGGTCAGCCGCGGAATTGGGAATCCCTTCGTCCCTGCAAAACGGCTTATCCCTGATCCGCGACCGAGGGCTTGGATCAAATGATTTCGGACGGGTTATGAACGCGGTTATCTCTACACTGATCCAGAAACTATACCCTAATCCGGGCTTACGGCTTTCGGTTTCACTGTCCGATCTGCCTCAAACTTCTCCCTATACAAGGATTCTGAGAGGAATCGCGGCGGGAATATATCTGGAGCCGCAGGCGAATTCGCAAGATTATTTGGAATATACTCTTCCTTTTTTGGCGTTATTGGAGAGCGCCGACCAGCAGAAGCTTTTAAATACCCTGCCTTTTCTTGAGCGGGCGCAGGAGCTGAATCCTCGGTCTGTTTTGGCGTTGTATTTTATGGGGCTGGTCTATGAACGGATGAACCGGTTTTCGGAAGCTATTTCCGCGTATCGGCGGGCATATACGGTATCTTCAGAATGTTATCCCGCGGCTTTAGGGTTGGTTCGGCTTATGAACGAAGCCGGACAAAAACAGGAAGCCTTATGGATTCTCCAAGATTTGGTTGTCCAGTTTCCCGATAATATGACCGTCAAACGGGAGCTTGCCCTTGCGTATTACCGCAATAAAGCATGGTCTCAGGCGGAACCGGCGATTCAGGAATCGCTTCAGCGGAACAGCCGGGACAGCGAGTTTATACTCATGATGGCTCATACGCTGGTTGAGCGGAAGCAGTTTCTCAGAGCCGTTACGTTTTTGGATCAGTATGCGGTGTCTGACACCGCCAATACGCTGTATCTTTTTCTCCGCGCCCGGATTCAGGCTGAGGGCTACCATAACTTCGGAGCCGCGCTGAACTACTTGCGGTCTATGCTCAACCGTCCCCGGATAGATGATGAAATCGCGGTGTACGCCGCCGGACTTTTGCTGGAATCCAGCCAAGCCGAGGATCAGCAGGAAGGGCGGGAATTGCTCCGGCGACTGATCCAAGCCCCTGCGCCGCCCCTTTCAGTTATCGAGATCGCCTTTCAGGACGCGGTTCGCCGGGAAGCGTGGGCTGAGGCTAAGTCGTATCTGCCCCGATTGCTGAACGAAGGGCTTCCGTCTCAGAGTCTCCTGCGGGCATATACGGTCGAGCGGGGACTTGGGAATAAGACCGGCGCGCTTGGATACGCTAAGGAACTCCATGAACGAGAGCCTTCCAACGACGAGGCTACGGTCGCTTATATTTCCGCGCTTATTGATCTCGGTCAATCCGGGGAGGCTGGAACCCTTATCGAGAGCCGGTTAGCTTCGCTGAACGGAGGCGTCCTGAAAGCTCAGTATTATTATCTGCGGAGCCGGCTTCAGCGGGACGAAGAAGGCGTCTTGCAAGACCTGCGGACGTGCCTTTTTGAAGACCCTCGGAATTTTGACGCCCTTCTGGGGATGGTGGAAGTCTATCGCCGCCGAGGGGAAGACCGCCGGGCGGCGTATTATTACAAACAGGCTTTTTCCTTTGACCCGAACAATCCCCGGCTCAGACAATACGCTCAAATATATATGGAATAATTTCTATTGTCAGGGTATAGGAATGTGATATAATTACTCTACCATGAATTTAAACATTAAGCTTACTTTTACTAATGCAAGCATCACGATAATGCTTATTGCGGTTATATCGGTAGTGATATTGTGGCGGGCAGGGAATCTCCAGCAGGAAGCGGCCGAAGAAAATATGAAGAACCTCGGCGCTTCTATGGCGAAAGACATCCGTTCCCGATATCAGACCTATATGGACGTAGCTAGAACCTTAGCCCAGATCATGAGCGGCTATGAGTCGGTAGATACGCCGCTCCGCCGGCTTCGGTATAACGAAACCATGCGGGGCGTTTTGGAGGCTAATGTTAATTTCGTGGGGATTTATAGCGTATGGAAGCCTAACGCTCTGGATAATGCAGACGCCGAATATATCGGCTCCGCGGGCGCAAACGAAACCGGTCAGTTTATCCCGCACTACGTGCAGGACGGCGGGAGGATAATCCTAAAGCCCTATAGAAACTATCCCGAAGTGCTGAACACCCTTTCCCAAGAAGATTATATTTCCAATCCCGTGCCGACGGTGATCAACGGGCAGAGCGCGTACGTCATCACGGTTCGCGTTCCTATCGCGGGACAAGCCGGCATTGTAGGCGTGGTGGGCATTGAAATAGATATTGCCGGTCTTCAGCCTATTGTGGAAAACATCAAGCCCTACAACACGGGATACGCGGCGGTCTACGCCAATGACGGCACCATAGCGGCGCATCCTGCGGGCAAGCGGGGAACCAAAGTGCAGGAAACCTCGCTGGAAGAGCTTGGACAGGACGGGGTAAACGGCGTCATGGATTCTCTCAATACTCAGCAGTTGGTGATGGTTGAAAACGACAATCATCTTCTCGTGAGCTATCCTTTTACGGTGGGAAACGGTACTATTGCATGGACAGTGATGATTTTAGCGCCTATGGCGGAAGTATTGGCGCCTATTTATATTCTCATCAGGTTTGCGGTGTTGTTTCTGCTTGCCGCGGGGGTTGTCAGCACGGTAGTTATTTTTTTTATGTCCAAGCGGCTCGCGTATCGGATTGTCAGAATCGGAACTATGATGAAAGATATATCCGAAGGAGAAGGAGACCTTACCCGGCGGCTCACCGCGCTTGCCCATGACGAAATCGGAGACGTGGTTTTGTATTTTAACGATACTCTGGATAAAATCAAAAATCTGGTGATAACGATTAAAAAACAGTCCCAAGACCTGTCCATTACCGGCGACGAGCTATCCTCCAACATGGATAAAACCGCGGAAGCTATTACCCAAATTGCCGCGCATATCCGGGACATTACTAACCAAACCGGCAGTCAGTCGGAAAGCGTGACTCAGACTAATAATACTATGCGCCAAATTATCGAAGGCATCGAAGAGTTAAACGAACACATTGAAATCCAGTCTCAGAACATCAGCCAGTCTTCCTCGGCGATTGAGGCGATGCTCGCCAATATCGCCTCAGTGACTCAGACGTTGGTGAAAAATACCGAGAACGTAGAGAAACTCACCCAAGCCGCGGCCGTGGGACGTACCAGCCTCCAAGCGGTATCCGCGGATATTCAGTCGATTGCTAAGGAATCTGAAGGGCTTATTGAGATAACTTCGGTCATGGCGAACATCGCCAGCAAGACGAATCTCCTGTCCATGAACGCCGCTATTGAAGCGGCTCACGCCGGCGAAGCGGGCAAAGGCTTTGCAGTGGTCGCCGACGAGATTAGAAAACTTGCCGAGTCCTCCGCGGCTCACTCAAAGACCATAGCCAGCGTGTTAAAACAGATGAAAGAATCAAGAATCCACATAAGCCAGTCCACCGCGGCGGTAATCGAGCGGTTTGAGATAATCGACCAAAACGTAACTATCGTATCCGAACAGGAAGAACAAGTTCGGAGGGCTATGGAAGAGCAAACCCTGGGAAGTCAGAAAATCCTTGAGTATCTCGGCAAACTAAACGATATAACGCACGTTATCAAACGCGATTCTACAACTATGCGTAACGGAAGCCGCCTGATTCTGGAGGAAAGCAAAACCCTTGAAGCGATTACCCAGCAGATTACCGGAGGAATGTATAAAATAGAAAATAGCGCAACCGATATTAACTCTGCCGTAAGTCGAGTCAGTTCCATCAGCGACGAAAATAAACAGCATATTGATATGCTGGTCGATGAAATCTCCAAGTTCAAGGTGGATTAACCGCCGTCCCGGAGGATTCGGCGGCTATTTTTTCGCTATCGCCCCCAGCGCAGAAACTCAAGATTGTCTTCCGCAACCGAATAGAACGGATCGATCCGCAGAGCTTCGATAAAGTCCTTCTCCGCCCGGTTTAGGTCGCCTTTTTTGAAATACGCCGCGCCCCGGTTATTAAAGGCTCTGCTGTTATTCGGGTCGATTTTCAACGCGGCGGTGTAATCCTCAAGGGACCGATCAAAATCGCCCCGGTAGTAATACGCCGCGCCCCGATTGTTCAAGGCTGAAACAAAGGACGGATTGATCCTCAGCGCGGCGGTATAATCCTCAATGGCTCCGGCGGCATCTCCTTTTTGCATATACGCAAGCCCGCGGTAATAAAAGGCATAGGAATCATAGGGATTTATCCGCACGGCTTCGCTGAAAGACTGAATCGCCCGATCAACATCGCCGTTCTTGGCGTACTGAAGCCCTTGACGTAAAAAAACGCCTACTGCGGCGGTGTCAGAGGAATCTATCCTGCCGGGAAACGGGAACGGGTCTTCTCCGCGCAGAAGCCGCTCCAGATTCCGGCGCGCCTCGGCGTGATTCGGATCGATTTGCAAGGTCTTCTGACAGTCCCGGATCGCCTGAGGGTATTCTTTTTTGAGCGCGTACGCGAGCGCGCGGTTTAGATAGGCTTCCGCGAAATCAGGGTCAAGCCGAATCGCTTCATTGCAGTCCGCAATAGCCTGATCGTAGTCTCCTTTCAGGTAATAGTCATAGCCCCGATTGCTGAACATTACAGCAAGATTAGGGTCCCGGCGGATTAGCTCAGTCCAATCCGCAATAGCCTGATCCCGATTGCCTGCAAGACTGTATACATACCCTCGGGCGAATAAGGCGTCAATAAAATCGGGATCAAGCCGCAAAGCCTCGTGAAAATCCATGAGGGCGTTTATGTAGTCGCCCTTCTCTCCGTAGGCTCTTCCCCGATTGGTATAAGCCCACACATCATTCGGATCAAAATGAATCGCCGTGTTTAAATCCCAAATCGCCTCATCGTACCTGCCCATCAGCCGATAGGCTGTTCCCCGATGCCGATATAATACGCCGTAATCGGGAACGATGCGAATCGCTTCATTGTAATCCCGGATCGCCGCGTTATACTGTTCCTTTTCCGCATAAGCCGTTCCCCGCTCCATATAAGCCCAAGCGTTTTCAGAGCTGAACTGAAGAGCCGCATCAAAGTCCCGGATCGCCGCGTCATATCTGCCCTGCTCCCGGTATATTTCTCCCCGCTTGATATACGCCGAGGCATTATACGGATCAAGCCGAAGCGCTTCGGTAATATATTTAATCCCCCGATCATATTCGAGCTTGTCAAAGTATACCGATCCAAGCTCGATATAGGCCGCGGTATAATCAGACGCGAGCCGCACCGCCTCATTAAGGTCTCGAGCCGCCTCGTCATACTGACCTTGCTGTCTCCGCGTCTTTCCCCGGGCGACATACGCTGAAACATAGGCAGGTTCAAGCTGAAGCGCGGCGTTGAAATTTTGAACCGCCGCGTCGTACCACTCGATTTGCCGATAGGTTTCTCCAAGAGAAGTGTAAGCCCAGACGTTGTTCGGATCGATCTGAAGGGCATCAGTAAAGTCCTTAACCGCCGCCTCGTACTGACCTTGCAGATGAAACGTCTTTCCTCGGGCGACATAGGCTAAAACATTCTTCGGATCAAGCCGGATTACCTCGCTGAAATCTTTCAGCGCGGCATCATATCTGCCCTCTGTCCAATGGACCTCCCCGCGCCCGATATACGCTGAAACATCCTGCGGATCAAGCCGAACCGCCGCGCTGAAGTCCCGGACCGCCGCGTCATACCGATTCCGCTGGCGATACGCCCAGCCCCGCCCGACTAACGCATCGGCGTTGCCCGGATTGATTTGCAGAGCTTTGGTATATTCCTCAATCGCCCGATTATAGTCGCCTTTCTCGGCGTACTGAACGCCGGCGGCAACATAATCAGCGTCAGTCTGCGGGAAAACCGCGCCCGCCGCCGCGATGAACATCGCCATGATGCCGATTGCTCGCACTCTATTTGTCATATAACGCCTCTTTTGGCCGCTTCGGTGTCAGTCAAAACCATCCGCCGCCGCATCCTACTTGGATGCTCCTTGCCGAGCCTCTTTGACTTCGGCATATTCCGGATCAAGCCTCAACGCCCTATCGAAATCCGCTATAGCCCGGTCAATGTCGCCGAGGTCGCGGTATACCATACCGCGGCTCCAATACGCGGCGGCATACTCTGAATCAAACCGGATAGCTGTATTGAAATCCCTCAACGCCTCATCATGCCAGCCTTGCAACCGATAAGTCTCTCCCCGCCCGGTATAGGCTCTGGCGCACTTAGCATTATACCTCAACGCCTCGTTGAAATCCGCACGAGCCCGATCATAATCGCCGGCTTCAATACGATCATACCCGCTGTCGTTAAAAAATTGAACCTTAGACCCAGTAGCGCAACCCGCAATCACCGCCGTACCAATCAGCGCCAGACACATTCTGCGGATGACCATGCCCGGTATTCCGATTTTTCCTTTTTTTATCATAGAAACTCCTTATAGAAACGTAAAAATAGCGGTCATTACATCCGGTTTACCACGTCTCGGAAATTATTATTGGAAGACGCCAGAAAAAATGCAATCCCCCTTCTGAGGACAACCTAAGAATAAAGAGAAAGCGAATTTAGCTCTGGTTCAAGTCGGCGCAGTTCAACCGTTCCTCGAATACTTGCGAATCCCTCGTAATCTTATGATGCGATTTATATTTTCAGTATACCGAACCCCGTTATGCGGGTCAAGTAATTACGCCTATTTCATCCGCTAAGACAGACAAAATCTCATATCGGCGGCGGACGTATATCCGGGGCAAAGCGCTTCACAAAGTCCGTCCCGCTGTCAATAATGCCGAAAATCCGCCTCAGCCGGTGAAATAACCCGCCGAACCGCCATTCTTTCGCTGTTTTCACCAGCTTCGCTTTCACCGGATTCTCGTCGATATACTCAGATACCGCTTCAAAGTCCTTTTCGTCCTTGATTATTCGGGAAAAGAACCGGTCCCCCCACAGATGCCCCTTGGTATTGTGCATTTTATTCCACCATTTGGCAAAATTACACTTAATCCACTGCATTATCTTGGACAAAGATACTCCGGGTCCGGGCTTAATGAGAAAATGAATGTGATTATCCATAACCATAAAATTCCATAATTTAAAGGAAAACCGCTTTTTCGCCTTAGTCACAAAGTCCAAAAAGCCCTGTTTAAACGCCGACTCCCGCAAAGCCGGATCGTCATGGTCGATTTTCGAGGCAACATGATACGTCGCCCCTTCCACAAGTGTCCGTAATCTTCTCATACTCCCTATATGGTATGGATATGAAATCTGCTTTGGTGTCAGTCAATATAGGTAATATAGGTGTCAGTCATTTATGAGCGAGCGAGCGGAGCGGAGCGGGAAATTTTATAGCATGAGGGTATTTTTTTCCCGATGAAATCTTCGTCTATGATGAGGGGCTGTAGATTTTCGATATGCAGTTCTGGAAACTCCGCTGGATTCAGGCGGAAACCTTTGGCGTTGGCGCTGAACCATAAGGTGCCTTTTTTATCGAGGACTTCAAGGCTTTGGGAGATGAGGCGTTTATAATCCCGCCGTATATCAAGGGCGCCGGTCATTTTTTTTGAATTGGAAAAGCTCGGGGGGTCGAGGATGATACTATCCCAAGTACGTCTATTCCGTATTCCCCGGCGAAGAAAGTCCTCTGTCTCAGCCGCAATGAATCGATACCGAGAACCGGCTTCAAAACCGTTCAGCCTGAAGTTGAGTTTGCCCCAATCCAAGTAGGTATTGGAGAGGTCTACCGAATCGATCTCTTGGGCGCCTCCTGCGGCGGCGTATACCGAAAAAGAACAGGTATAGGCGAACAAGTTGAGAACCCGTTTCCCCGCGGCTTCCTTTCGTAAGAGGTCCCGCGCTTTCCGCCGGTCAAGAAACAGCCCGGTATCGAGGTAGTCCGACAGATTCACCTGAAAGGTCAGACCTCCTTCGCGGACTTGCCGAACAACCTGAGTATCCCTCAGTTTCTGATATTGGTTTTTTCCCCGCTGGCGTTTCCGTTCTTTGAGAAACACCTGAGATTCAGGAAGTTCCAGTCCCGCGGCTATTGCCTGAGTCATAGCCGCAAGCCAATGACGTTCTTCGGCTTCGTCTTTTTCGTAGGGACGCTGATAGAGCGCGGCGGAAACCCATTGTCCATAGTAATCGACAACCAGCGGGATTTCAGGAATATCCCGATTATACAGTCTGAAGGCGTCGGTTCCGATTCGTTTCGCCCATTTTCTGAGATGTCTGAATCGTTTTCGGATACGGTTTTCCAGCATCAACGCCTGAGCTTCGGTTTTTTCCAATTCCGATTCGCCTAATAGGTATTTTCGTCCATAGCTTCAAAAGTTTCCCGCGTTTTTTGAAGCAGTCCCAGCTCTCGGTTGAGTGTTTTTGCGTAATCCAGAGATTTCCGCTCGATTCTAAAGGCTTCGTCTTCCCAATTTTGGATTCGCTCAAGGTTGATGAACCGGAACCGGCGGTCTTGAGCTTTTTCCGCCCAGACTAGGGCTTGATTCCAGTAATACAACGCGGTTTGGTAGCAGGTTTCTGCGATGGTCAGGCTTTCCAGATTTTGTTCTTTCCAAGGGGCGTTGAAAAAATAGGCGTTCCGTTTATTCCACTTGTTTCCCAGAAAAATATATTGCTCAATGAGTTTAAGGTTGAGGTGCATCATAAAAAGATAGCGGTATTTTTCCCATTGGACCTCATTTTCGATGCGGGCTACCGCATAAAGAGGATTTGCGAAATCCGCTTTAACCGCTTCTTCGAGCCAATAAATATTTTCCATCGTATCATCAGGATTCTGCATATAGTGGATATGATACAATCTAAAGAATTGCTCTTTGTACCTGACCACATACGCGTTAAGGTTCGTTTGGACGCTGAGAAAGAGCAAAAGTAATCCGGTTAGGATAAGCGGTTTTTTCATAACGATTTGAGTATCGGCAGGTTTTGCAGTTCTCTCCATACCGCTTCGGTTACTTCCTCTTGGGGCATAGCTCCGTCTATCACGGCAACGGCGGTTCCGTTGCGTTCATACCAGGGCAGGAGCGACTTGTACCGTTCCCGGACCTGTATCTGAAAATCAAGATACTCGTAGATTTCCTTGACGCTCCGGTTTTGCATACGCCGGCAGGCGGTTTCCGGTTCAATATCAAAAAACAAGAGCAATTCCGGGACGGGAAAGGAGGCGTTAAGTTCCCGGGGCAGTTCTCTTCCGCAGGTTAAGCCTTGGTATACTAAAGAAGAAAGCGCATACCTATCGGAAACCACCAGCGATCCTTGACGATGGTGTTCCATAATGCCTGCCGAACCATAGAGATGCTCATTTCGGTCCGCGGCGAAGAGCCGCGCTAAGGTTTCGGGCTGGAGCGTAATGTCTCCTTTCAAAGCCAAGCGGATCAGATTTCCGATAGGACCGCCGGTAGGCTCAAAGGTAGCATACAGCCGCGGAAGAGCGGAATCAGCTTCAAAACGCTTCTTCAGGCAGTCAATCTGAGTGGTAGTTCCGCTTCCGTCTCCGCCTTCAAAGACAACAAAATTCTGGATACGCATATCTCTCACTATACAGCGTCAAGCCGTCTGCGCTCAATAGGTGCAAAGGTTTGCAGAAATCATTTGACAAGGGATATAAGAACCGGTATCATGGATATATGATATCTGTTTTGATAATCGGCGCCGGCGGAATAGCTAACAGTCATATAGCGGCTTACGGCGCATTGGGCGAGCGGGTCCGTATAACGGCGGTAGCCGATACGGATAAAACTAAGGCGGAAGCCCTGATACAGAAACATACGCTTTCAGCAAAGGCTTACGGCGATTATCGGGAAGCCTTGTCGGAACAGGCGTTTCAAATCGCTTCGATCTGTACGCCCGCGGGAAATCATTGCGCTATCGTCCTAGACTGTTTTGAGGCGGGGCTTCATGTTCTTCTGGAAAAGCCTATGGCGCCGTCTCTGGCTGAATGCGACGCTATGATTTCTGCGGCGGAGAAGAAAAAGCGGCTTCTTTCGGTAGTCGCTCAAAACAGATATACTACCGGCGTATGGAATCTTAAACGGCTCTTAGAAGAAGGACACTGCGGCAAACTGCTGTACGTTCAAGCCTGCTCGGTATGGTGGCGGGGACAGGGATATTACGATACGCCGTGGCGCGGTTCTTGGGAGCAAGCCGGCGGAGGCTGTACTTTAAATCTCGCGATACATTACCTTGATTTACTGCTTTGGATGGCGGGAAAACCGAAAGAGCTGACCGCGTTTATGGCGAATGTATATCATCCTGCCGCTCAGGTAGAAGATCTGTCTTCGGCGTATATCCGGTTTGCCGGAGGCGCGGTCGGAGAGCTGACCTGTTCTCAGATACATCATGGAGACAGCAGGGAACGGCGTCTGCTGTTTGAGACTGAACGGGCTGAGTTAGGAATACCGTTTTCGGTGTACTGCTCGAAAGACAAAGGCGGAGGTTTTCCGGAAGAAGACGCCGAAACCGCCGCGGAAATTGAAGCCCGGTATAAAAGCTATCCGCCTCTGTCTTGGGAAGGTCATATCGGGCAGATTGCGGATTTTGTTCAAGCCGTTGAAACCTCGTCGCCGTTACTGCTTACCGGTCGTACCGGGCGGGATGCGGTGGAAGTCGTTACCGGCATCTACAAGTCTGCGGTAACGAAACAGCCTGTATCGTTTCCCATAGCTGAAACCGATCTTTTTTATTCGAGAGACGGTATCTTACAGCGGATGCCGAGGTACTAACGCTGATGACGGGTCTCAAAGATGTGGCTCAGTATACCGGCTTGTCTATGAGTACGGTTTCCAGAGCGTTGCATAACAAAACGTATGTTAAAGAAGCTACCCGGAAAAAGGTTCTCGAAGCGGTTAAGGCGTTGAATTATAGCCCTAACGTGATGGCTCAGAGCCTGAAAATAGGAAGAAGCAGTACGATTGCCCTCATGATTCCCAGTATTCAAAACATGATCTTTCCTGATATTGCCCGCGGCGTTGAAGATACCGCCCGGAAGTACGGGTTTATGGTTATACTTACCAATACGGATGAACATATTGCTATCGAAAAAGATTACATAAGCCGGCTCAAAACCCGGCTTATCGACGGATTTATCATCGCCTCGATGATGCCTCATTCGACGCATATTATGAAACTGCGGAACGAACAGTTTCCGCTGGTACTGACTCTGCGCTCATATAACCGCAAGATCGATGCGGTGGTGATTGACAATAAAAAAGCCGCGTATAACGCGGTAGCGTATCTCATTGAAAGAGGGCATAAAAAAATTGCCGTCGCCCTTGGAGATACTGCGGTGCCGCTGTATGCGGATCGGTTTCAGGGCTACAAAGATGCGCTACATGATTACGGTATGAGCTTCGATGCCGCGTTGGTGATAGGCGAAAATCAGGATGTGCATAGTTTTTATACGCTTACCAAGACGATGCTGAATAAGGGCGATATACCTGATGCGATTTTCGCCGCCAGCGATGCCCGCGCGATAGTGATTATGCGCGCCGTATATGATGCGGGCTACCGGGTTCCTGATGATATTTCGATTATCGGCTTTGACAACGTAGATATAGCTACTCTGGTAGAGCCTCCGCTTACAACGGTTGCCCAACCGTTGTACGAAATAGGAGTACGCGCCGCGGAGCGGCTGATTTATCAGATTCAGTATAAAGAAAAACACGGAGTGTTGGAGAAACCGGAGATTCAGGTAGCTGATACGAGCCTTGTCGTCAGAAAATCGACGCGGTAGCATAAGGAGGAATACCATGAAAAAAACAGCGATAGTAACCGGAGGACGCCGGGGCATCGGCAGAGCGATAGCGGCGCGGCTTGGGTCGGCAGGTTTTAACCTCGTCATTAACGGCTCTAGCGATCCGGCAGGAGACGATTTCAGCGATATCGGCGGCGAGTATCTCTACGTCAAAGGCGACGTATCTGCGTCTCAGGATCGGGAACGGCTTGTCCGGGAAGCCTTAAACCGGTTCGGAGCGATTCATGTACTGGTGAACAACGCCGGGGTCGCGCCGAAAACCAGAACAGACCTTTTGGACATGACCGAGGAAAGTTTCGATTATGTGATGAGCGTCAACACAAAAGCGAATATGTTTCTGACTCAGCTTGTCGCCCGGCAGATGCTGAAACAAGAGCCTGCCGGAAAAAAACGGGGAACTATCATCAATATTTCTTCCTGTTCAGCCGTAGTTTCTTCGGTCAACCGGGGAGAGTATTGCGTTTCCAAAGCGGGAATTGCAATGCTGACCTTGTTATACGCCGACAGGCTCGCGCGGGAGCGTATCTTTGTCCATGAAATCCGTCCCGGCGTTATCGCTACGGATATGACCGAAACCGTGCGGGAAAAATATGACGCCTTAATCGAAAACGGAGCGTTTCCAATTCCCCGTTGGGGTAAGCCGGAGGATGTAGCGGAAGCGGCGGTCATGCTTGCGGGAGATACGTTGCTGTATACTACAGGTAATTATATTGATGTGGACGGCGGATTTCACATCCAGCGTTTGTAAGAGGAGATTATGTATCATAATTTGTTTGAGACCGTTAAGATACAAAAACAGAGCGCGAATCATTTCGTCGCGCAGGCTATGGAGGGAAACGACAGCGAAGCTGGCGGCAGTCCTT
The DNA here is from genome assembly GCA_031257135.1 of Spirochaetaceae bacterium. Taxonomy (GTDB): domain Bacteria; phylum Spirochaetota; class Spirochaetia; order Treponematales; family Breznakiellaceae; genus JAITHW01. The sequence goes on along the minus strand of JAIRPH010000161.1, from coordinate 15,655 downwards.
CTGAACGGACGATAAACCGCTATCGGGAACTAGCCCGCGGACATTGGGGCGTTGCGGTGGTTGAGGCGGTTTCCATAACAGAACGTTCTCTCGCGCGGGTCAACGGTTTGATCCTCAATGAGAAAAACCTCGACCCGTTTAAGCGGCTTGTAGAAGCCTTCAAAACCGAAAATCCTCAAGGAATTTTGCTGTTTCAGCTTACCCATTCAGGAGAGCAAAGCGGTTCGTTTTCGGACAGGACTACGGTAACGCCGAATACCGAAGGATGCCGGTATCTTTCCAGCGGCGAACTGGAACAAGTAAAAGACGGCTTCATTAAAGCCGCTCTGCTGGCTGAATCCGCCGGCGCGGACGGCATTGATTTCAAGATGTGTCACGGCTATCTGGGCGGAGAAATTCTGCGTCCCCGCAATACTCGTCCCGACAAATGGGGTGGCTCTTTTGAAAACCGCACGAGACTGCTCCGGGAAGCGGTGACAGAAATCAAAAACCGGCTGAAACGGGATTTTATCTTAGGCTCCCGGCTTTCCCTTTATGAAGGCATCCGCGGAGGTTGCGGCACTTCCGGCGCGGATGAGATTGTAGAAGATATTTCCGAAATGCTCGATGTGATCCGGATGATGGACGCGCTGGGTATGGATTATGTCAACGTAAGCGCGGGGATTCCCGCGCTTACCGGCGCTATTACTCGTCCGACTGAACCTTCAAAGTATCTTGCTCTTCATCATCTGCGCTATACCCGAACAGTAAAACAGATGCTTCAGCAGGAAAACCGGCGGCTTCGGGTTATCGGTTCCGCATACAGCGCGCATAAAGATAAGGCTCCGCAAATTATGGCGGAAATGATCGTCAAAGGATACGCGGATTTCTGCGGATTCGGAAGACAAACCTTTGCAGACCCGCTTACGCCCCGTAAACTCGCCGCAGGAGACATGGAAAAAATCAACTGGTGTATTCTTTGTTCCGGGTGTACAAAACTGATGGCGTCTCAGCTCAATGATGGATGCGTTGTCTATAACGAGTATTACAAAGCAGTCTTGAAACAACTCAATAATAGGTAGATGCCATGGAGTTTTTGGGAAAACAGATAGAACCGTATAAAGCGGTATTTGACGTTCTCATTGTGGGAACCGGCGCGGCGGGATACAATGCGGCGGTACATCTGCACAGTAACGGAGTGCGGAACTTCGCCGTCCTGACAGAGAACCGGTTCGGCGGAACTTCTCGAAATACCGGTTCAGATAAGCAGACCTACTATAAAGTTTCCTGCGCCGGAGAAGACCGGGACGCTCCTCGGCTTATGGCGGAAACGCTCTTTGCCGGAGGCTCTATGGACGGCGATATTGCCCTCTGCGAAGCCGCTCATTCGCTACAGGAATTCTTTCATCTCGTCTCTTTAGGCGTAGGTTTTCCGCATAACCGGTTCGGCGAGTTTCCGGGCTATAAAACCGATCACGATCCGTTACAGCGCGCTTCTTCTGCCGGACCGTATACGTCAAAAGATATGACCGAGTGTCTTGAAGCCGAAGCGGTACGCAGAAATATTCGCATCATTGACAAGACTCAGGTAGTAAAACTGTTGTCAGATGCAGGACGGGTTTATGGGATGCTGTGCCTAGACGAAACAGGTAATTTTACGGTATACTTTGCCCGGAATATCATTTTCGCGGTCGGCGGTCCTGCCGGATTATATCGAGATACGGTGTATCCTCTGGGGCATTTCGGCGCATCCGGCGCGCTTGCGCGGGAAGGCGTCGAGTTCGCCAACATCGCCGAGTGGCAATATGGCATAGGTTCAATAGGGTTCAGATGGAATCTTTCCGGCAGTTATCAGCAAGTAATTCCCCGGTATGTCGCCGTAGATAACGGCGTTGAAGAAGAATTTTTATGCCGATATTTTTCAAGTTCTGATAAACTCATTACCGCAACATTTTTGAAAGGTTATCAATGGCCTTTTAATCCTGAGCATATCCGCGGCGAAGGTTCTTCCCTCATCGACCGAGCGGTTTATATCGAGAAACATCTTAAAGGAAAGCGTATCTATCTCGACTTCATGCGTAATCCTTTGGAGCAGACCTTTGATCTCTCGAAGATAAATCCTACCGCGTACGCGTATCTTGCCAACTCAAACGCCCTCGGTACGAAGCCTATCGACCGGCTTTTACAGCTTAATCCCGGAGCGTACCGGCTGTATAAAGATCGCGGCATCGACCTTGCGAAAGAGTATATCGAGATTGATGTGCTACCGCAACATCACAACGGCGGCGTTGGGATTAACATCTGGTGGGAAACGTCGATGCCGCATCTCTTTGCCGTCGGCGAATGCGCCGGAACTCACGGAGTCAAGCGTCCGGGAGGTAGCGCGCTGAACTCCGGGCAAGTCGGCGGACTGCGGGCGGCGGCTTATATTGCGGGACGTTATCTGAAAGAAAAAGAACCCTCTTTCGAGAATATTGAAAACCTTATGTCCCAAGCCAGAAAAACTATCGAAGCCTTTGCTCAAGAGTTCGTCCAACCTGAAGCCGGCGGAATAACCGCATCGGATTTACTGCATCAGATTCAAAGCCTCAATTCCGCTTCTATAACCTTTCTCAGAACCAGAGAAAACATCGAAAAAGGTATCGCGGAACTTGATCGGCTTAGTAAGACGCCGATCAAGCCGGAAACGGATTTGCGGAATCTCTTCAAGGCGAAAGAAACACTGCTTCTAAGCCGTCTCATGTATGAAGCGGTTCTCTATTATATTACTCATGGCGGGAAAAGCAGAGGCTCTTACATGATTCTCGACAGCATTTCTGCGTCGGCTCCGCTTGAAACAGACGCAGAAATCGATGCTTCCTTTAGAAATACGGTTATTCTCTCTCGATACCGCGACAGCAGTGTCCATACCGCTGTTCGCGAGGTTCGTCCTATTCCCGCTTCAGATACTTGGTTTGAACGGGTATGGCATGACTATCAGGACGGAACGCTGTTACGGTAGAAGAAAAACTACCGAGAAACCTTTTTCGCCAAAACCGGACGAAACACGCCGAAAGGAGAACACGCCGCGGGAAAGAGAGAGCCTCTGGTTTCCAAAAAATCCCAGCCTGAGTCTTTGCCGGACAAGCCTCCCCGAACCGACCGTTCAGGCGAGCCTATCGCGGCGATAACCGCCGGGTCCGCCGGCAAAGACCAATGAGGCGCATAGGGATCAGCGCACCATTCCCATAGCCCCTCGCCCATGCCTTTCGGACCGGAGCCGCTCTGGTCAGCGACTTTTGCGGCGTATTCCCATTCCGCTTCAGTTGGAAGCCGGACCTCATAATCCGCCATGCCTGCGGGAAGCCGAGACGTAAGCCAATGGCAATAGGCTTCCGCTCCGTACCACGATACCCCGGATGCCGAAGACCCCGAATAACCCCCCGGACCAAGATAATCCGCGGTAACTAAACCCTTAGCTGTCAATGTCCGGGTATGCTCAATCTCCCATTCAGGATTAGCTTTCATAAAAACTTCCCAATCCGCGTAGGAAACCGGCGTTTCAGCGATGCTGAACGCGGATATCGGAACTTCCCGGGGAAAAACGCCGCCTTGTACAAGCGTTCCTTCGGAAATTTCCCGAAAAATCAGAGAATCAACCGGCACAGCCTCGCCGAAAACCCCGGAAACCGACCGGCTTCGGCTTCGGATTTCCGAAGCCTTCGCGTTTTGCGCCGCGTACCAGGAGGAATTCGTCAAAACCGCCGAAGTCTCAGGGGGAAGCGCCGACCCAAGCCACTGAGCCGCGCCCGGAGCTTCCGAAAGATAGACCAGCATATCTTCCAAAGAATGAAGGGTACTCGCCGGGGAAGGCGAGAGTCCCGCGTTATCCGCCAGATGCTTCGCCCGAATGAGGTCCCGCAGTCCGGCTCTGGTCGAGGTAAACCGCGCCGACCCTTTCAGGATGCCTTCGAGGTATATCCGCCCAGTTGAATCCGCCGCCCCCGGACCTGAGCGATACGCGCCTTCAGAGAGGACCTGAGGAATCTGCCGGGTCACGGTAGGCTCGCCGGTGAATGACCACACGCCGTACTCAGAAGCCGCCGCAAGCAACGCCCCGCCGGTATCAGTTTCCGCGAGGGTTTCCGCAAGCCGTTCCCGCCGGGGAAACAGCCAAGACCCGAAAAGCCGGCTCTTGACTTCCAGTTCCTGCCGGGAAGGTTCAAATCCGGGAAGGACCATCTCAATCCGGCGGGTTCCCTTCGGGATAAACGCCTCGCAAGGCGTAGTTCCAATATACACGTTATCCGCCCGGACCGCCGCGCCAGAAGGCTCGGAGCTAAGGCTGAACACCGTACCCGGCTTGGTCAGTCCGGGGTAGAGCAATACGAAAAAAAGGATAACCGCCAGAACCGTTCCGTACAGCCCCGCGAGATACACTCCGGGTCTGAGTCCGAACAGGGGCTTAAAATGAACCTCATCTTCCGGGAGGGTTTCTTCTATTATACTGATATGTTTTTTTTCAAACATGGGGACAGTATATGTCCCCCGGTATATCTTGTCAACGATGCCGGATGCGGCGGAGAATATTCCGATCTTATTTCATTGAGGCAACGGGAGGACTTGATCTTTTTTTCCTAATCAGTATACTTTAGAAAGTACCGCCAAGATGGCTCAGTCGGTAGAGCGGCGCACTCGTAATGCGCAGGTCTCGGGTTCGATTCCCGATCTTGGCTAACCTTGAAGGCTGTCCACGCCGGCGTAAATCCAGAGGCTTACTTTTCTGAGCGGATGACGTCCCATTGAGTTATTATCATGCCGCAGAGCATACAGGCGAAGCCGAGTAGCGTCCAAGGGCCCAGCGGTTCAGAGAGGATAAGGACCCCTCCCAACGCCGCAAAGACCCCCTCCAAACAGAGTATGATGGTAGCATGAGCCGGAGGAGCGTCCCGCTGGGCAACCGCCTGTAAGGTATACGCGACGCCTACCGAGCCAAGTCCGCCGTAAAGGATGGGAATCAGAGCGTTACTCACCGAATCAAGGGCAATAGATTCCCTGAAAAAAACAGCGATAAAAGAATAGATACTGCACCACCCGAATTGCCCGGAAGAAAGTATAATAGGATCAACCCGCTGTACCATCCGATCAATGATGAGTACATGAAACGCCCAGAAGACCGCGCTCGCCGCAGTAACCGCATCTCCCGGGTTAATCGCATCTATATGACCCGCCGCGCTGAGGAAAAAAAGCCCTCCTACCGTAAATACCGCCCCGATCCAAGTAGGAAGTCCGGTTTTTCTCCCTAGAAATATGCCGAAAATCGGGGTCAGCGCCACATAAAGCCCGGTAATAAATCCGGCGTTCCCGGCGGTAGTGTACATAAGCCCGATTTGCTGTAGAGATACCGCAATAAAAAGACAGGTTCCGGCTGTCCAAGACGAAAAAATCGCGGTTCTAGGACCAGCCTTAGCCGGCTGAGACCCTGTTTTCCGCCTGATCATAATGAGAGGAATTAAGGAAATGCTCCCCAATAAAAACCTGACGGCGTTGAACGTAAAAGGACCCACAAATTTCATGCCGGAACGCTGGGCGACAAAACCGAATCCCCAGATGCAGGCCGTTAAAAGAAGCAGTATATCCGCTCGGACGGCTTTGGTATTCATGTTGTCCGTATAATCTCGCGTCCTCCGCCGGTAACGCAGAGACCTCCCCGGGGGGTTACGATATAGGTATCTTCCACGCCGGACATTCCTATACCCGGAACTCCTTTCTTAGGTTCTAGGGCAAGAACAATATTTTCCTCCAGCGGTTCGTCAAAGCCTTTGGCTATGACCGGCAATTCGTCAATATCGAGTCCAATGCCGTGTCCCAAAAATTTCACGCGGTGGCGGTTATCTACGCCCATGAAGCAGTCGAGTTCCGCTTCGCCGAGAGAGCCTAGGATGTCCCGGTATAACTCCGACGGAACCGCTCCGGGAACCAGCCTTTCCGCAAGGGCTTTCTGTAAGTCCATGCAGAACTGATGAGCTTTCGCAAACGCCTCCGGAGGCTCCGCGCCGAAAACGTACACCTGAGTTTTATCGCTGTGGTAGCCTCGTACTCCGAAGCCTATATCGGCGAAAACGGCGTCTCCTTTTTTAAGCCGCCGTTCTCCGTCCGCGCTCAGAGGCGACGCGGGACCATGACCTTTCGCTCCGCCCGGACCGTCAAAGAGCGAAGGATAGAGCGAATTCGTTCCAAAACCGATCTGCCCGATGGACATTTCCGCCTGAATTTGATGAAACCGCGTCAGCCCCTGATAGCCCAGCCGGTACATCTCCGCGCTGAGTTCTCCGGCAAATTCGGCTTCCGTCATGCCCTCCCGGAGGATTGCCGGAACTCGTTCTTCCAGCAGTAGCCGATGAGCTTCGCCGGACCGCCGAATAAGCTCAATCTCCGCCGGAGACTTTACGCTCCTAACCCCGCGAATTACCGCATCCAGAAAAGCCGGTCTCCCGGAAAAAGAAAAATATTTTTTAAGCCGCTCCAAAACAGCGGTCGGCAGAGTATCTCCTTCAAGGTACACTCTGCCCAAATCAGAGCCGATTTTATCCGCCATGTCCCGGTATGAAACCATAGGCAGGAGTTCTTCAGAAACGTTCCCGGTCTCCCGGAAGAGCGGCGACTCCAACGCGGCTCTGGCGAAACTCCGCCGCACGCCGTAGTATAACCGGCTTCCTTCAGGAACCGCCGAGTCTTTGCGGATAACCGCCATTCCATCTTGTATCGTACCAGTCAGGTAGTATTGATTTACCGAATCAATGAGTATCGCCGTATCCCAATCCGGACAGCGGCGATTCATAGCCGCCGTAAACCGGTTCCGTCTGGTTCTCAATTCTTCCGCGCTGAAATCCATATTCATAAGCATACCAGCCGTTGATTAAATAAGCAAGCCTCTGACGCTATTATTTCTAATTGACAGATTGTCGGCAATAGTATATCGTAGATCGATGGAACCGAGGTAAATCAAAAGCTCTTTTTGAAGATAACTGGAACGTGCGGTGTAGAAAAATGACGGGAAATAGTATAATCTTAGGAGGTTTATAGTGACTGACGCCGAAACTTATAAAAAGCAGGGCGACGCCTATTTTGAAGAAAGAGCCTATGACGCGGCAGTCTCGGAGTATACCGAAGCTGTTCAGCTCAAGCCGGATTACGTGGAAGCCTTTTTTATGCGGGCAATAGCGTATACGTTTAGCGATAATCAGCCTTCGGCTATCGCGGATTATACCGAAGCGATCCGCATCAAACCCGATTACATCGAGGCTTTGTATAACCGAGGCACGCTCTACTACTTAAACGACGAAGGGTATCGGGCTATCGCGGATTATACCGAGGTCATCAAGATAAAACCTGATCACGTGGAAGCCTTTGTCCGGCGGGGTATGTCGTATTATTTACAAGACGAATATGATCGGGCTATCGCGGACTATACCGAAGCGATCCGCATCAAGCCGGATTACGCGGAAGCCTTTTTTATGCGGGGCTTCGCCTATTCTTTATACTTCAAAGATAATCCTCTCCGGGCTATCGCGGACTACACCGAAGCGATCCGCATCAAGCCGGATTACGCGGAAGCCTTCATGATGCGAGGCAGAGCCTACTATGTAGGCGAAGAAGACGATAAAGCCTACGCGGATTACAGCGAAGTAATCCGGCTGAGACCGGATTACCCGGAAGCCTTTTACGAACGAGGCAACGTCCGAGCCGAACAGGAACGCTATACCGACGCTATCGCGGATTATACTGAAGCGATCAGGCTCAAAGGCGACTATATCGAAGTCTTTGCGATGCGGGGAGACGCCTATTACTTGCTGAAACAGTATGATCCTGCTCTTCAGGACTACGCTCAGGCGGTACAGCTTGATCCGAAATATCCCCGGGAACGGCTTACCTTTTTAGCCGACTTGGAACAGGAAGGGTATACGCTGAATTGCTGAACCAGTCCCGGCGGCTTTTTCACAAACCGCCGCCTTTCATTTCAAAACTGCTCGCCCGCACAACGGTAAGCCGTTTGCCGCACCAGTTGCAGATAACTTCCCATTTTTCTTTGTCTTCGTTCTCTTTGAAACAGTTAATCTTTCCGCAGTCGCATTGGAAAAACCCATGCCCTCCGCAGTAGGGACAGCCCGGATATTCAGGATCGTTCGACATACTTCCTCTAATTACCGCTTTATCGAAACCTTCCCGTTTTATCCGTTTTTCATCCACTTTAAACGCCCAGGTTCTAAACCAATCGTCATTGCGTTTTTCCACTCGAATCCCGAAGGTATGCTGTTTTGTGCATTTACATAAAATAACGTTTGCTTCCATAAGTAAAGAAAACCGCTCCTTTTTTTAGTTCCCAGCGTCCGAGGTACAATATTCGCCGTACTCGGCAGGATTGCTGTTCGGCGTTTCCGCGGGCAGTTCGTTAAGAATATGTTTCCCCTGGGCGAGGTCAAAAATACCCGCCAGAGAAACATCGTCGTTACTGCCCCGCCGGGATAATTCCGGTAAAAATGACTGCAAATTCCGCTCCGCAAGGTCAGGATACCTGACGAAGTTTCTAAGCAACTGCATAGTGAAGTCGGCGTACTTATTGGGAAGAAATGAATCCGTAACTCCGTCGCTTGCAACCGTAATTCCGGCGATGCGCTCGCCGAAGCGGTGCCGGAAACTTTCCAACGCGTCGGTATTGCATAACGAGGTAGTCCGCCCGAATTCAAGGCGTTTGTCTTCAGGGATTCCTATCTCCACTTTGCCGCGGTCGGTAATAATCACGCACGCGCCGTCTCCAATCTGTATGGCGAACCAAAATTCCTGAGCAATCACCGCTCCCAGCAGAGTAGACCCGTATATTGCAACCAGATCGTTTTCATCTTCGAGGTTGATATTATTTTCAGTACACAGCGTATGTTCTTCGCCGGTAAAAGGGCTTGTCTTACTGTGGCGCAGTACCGCTTCCCGCCAGCAATAGATAATATTGCTTTCAAGCTGTCTGAGGGTTTCAGCGGCTTTTTTCGGATTAGCCCGAATAGTTTCGTTCCAAAAGACCGCGTTTTTTTCCTCGGTTATTTCGATGAACCGAGTAATAGCTTCCTTCGCGACCTGTACCGCAAGTTCCGCTCCCCGGGCGCTTCTGAAGTGCCGTCTGCTTCCGTGACCGTCCGCTACTAAGGCGATGCCGACGCCGTCGCGCCGGTTCAGCAGGATCGCGTCAGCCGCATCCTGACAATTCTGTTCGTTATGACTGAAACCCGGGGCAACCGCTTTGAATCCTGTAAACATTGCGCTACCATGAACCCTCGTCGGTAGATACTGAATCAATCATATCCGGATCGGTCTGCTGTTGGATCGCTTCGGTCATCTGATTCTGTTTGGTTTCTATCTGACCGTCCTGTAGGGGCTGACTTTTAGTCCCTATCTGAGTGGAAGTTACGGTAATAAACCGTATCCATCGCCGCAAGGCTTCAGGAGTATGCACCGTAATAACCGCTTCCTTGTTGCCGGTAAATTTCGCCAGTACGTCTTTGTCGGCGTCGTCGCCCCCTATGGCGAGAGCTACCCGAATAGCGTACTTATACCAGTTGTTCTTCCGCAGGAGTTCAAGTCCGCCGTCGTAATCGTCCGTAGGCTGTCCGTCAGATAAGAGAAAAATCGCCGGAGCCACCGACGCGGAAGGGGCTTTTAAGAAGGTATCCTTCGACATTTTCGAGTTCAGTTCCCGCAGAGCCGCTCCTAAATCGGTTACGCCGTCAGCTTCCATGTTGTTCCACTGAAAGGCGTCCGCCGAAACCGGCTCGGCATGAAGCCACTTACAGCCGGTAGAGAACGCTAAAGCGGCTATTTTCAAATCTACGTCCGCGCCGCCGATGTCCCGAAGCTCAGGCAGTACCTCTCGGATAGTATTGTTTACAATGCCGATTTTCTCCCCTTCCATACTGCCGGAGGTATCAATCAAGAGAAACAATACCATCTGTCTGCGCACGATGCCTTGGACATCGCCGAACATCTCATCACTCATATTTTTTCCTTATAGTATCTTACCGGTAAGTTCCTTGAAAACCACAGATACGCCGGTTCCAATAGGGACCACCGATCCGGGAGTTATTTTTTTGGGTTCTCCCCCGGGGCTTGTCATTTCCCAATCCTCTTTCGAGAGGTTTTTGATTCCCCACAGTCCGGGATTATGCTTGTTCATAATGACTTCGCCGGTAGCGGTATGATAATCGTCGCTTCCGTCTATGGTATGGCATCCGTAGAGCTTCTTTCCCGGAAACAGCGGAACCCCGTACTTGCCGGTTTGGAGGCGCAGAGGCGCGCTGAAGGTCCGCCCGCAGGGACAGGCTATGGGACTGTTCTGACTCAGCTTGGTAATGGGCCAGTCCCGTTTGCAGAAGGGACACGAGATAGCTTCGTCCCGGAGGCGGATGAGAATCTTCTGCCATTCATTCGCCGGAAGGCGCGCGTTAGGGTCTTTCATGCCTTTGACAAAGGATTCGATAAAGGCATTCTGAAAAAACTCAGGATACCGGGGCCAGAGGTTGATCGGATTCGGATGAACCCCGTTGACCGGACGGTTTGAAGCATCCTCGGGATCAAAGATGAATACCGGATTCGTACCGTAGAGTTCCATTTCCAGCTCTTCCGTGATGCACGGCGCGCGCTCATGAGCCGCCCCCCAAAGGGGATCATGCCGGAGGAACAGCTTAAACAGAATCACCGCCAGCGAATGAAAGTCGGTCAGGGAATTAGGGTGAGCGTCTCCCCGAAACACTTCAGGCGCCATATACCCCGGCTTTCCCCCTACGTCGCCGCTGTTTTTCTGGTCTCCGGGGGTGACGTTGTCATTATCGCAGATAAGCGCATCCCCGGTGGCGGCGTTGATGAAAAAATTGCCGTCGTTCAGGTCTTGATAACTCCGGCCTTTGCGGTGAAGCTCTCGGAATCCGTTCACAATGTTCAAGGCGGACTTTATCAGCATATCCGTAGAAGGAAATTTCACCGTATTGTTTAAAATATCCGAAAAATCAGAAAATTCCGGGGGGCGCAAATCCATAATATAACCGAAACTCCCCGCTTCCTCGGCGGTTAGATACTTGGGCCACAAAAATTTATCGTCTGGCGCGCCCATTTCAATATTGGAACGCAGATTTTCCCGAAAGGCTTCTTGGTTTTTAAACCTACAGGTGTACCATTTGAGCGCATACCGTTTATCGTTTAAGGTAACTTCATAAACAATACCCTGCCCGCCGCTTCCGATTTTTCGGATAACCTCTGCGTATCCTCCGTGGTCTAACGCTATTTTATAGCCTTTGCCGAACTCCCGCATTTCTTTTGGTTACACTCCCAGATTAAGGGCGCCTTCTTTTTTAAGCCGGTGGATGTAGTCGGCGTACTCCCTGTCAGATACGGCGATATGCTCTAAAATCCAGTCCCGCAGAAACCGGACGAACTGATTCGGCACAAAAGTTTTACCGGTCTGAAAATTATGTACTTCTTCCAGAATCTTTCTGACAAAGCACTCATGCTGTTGTTTCTGCTCGCCGGCTTTGGGGTACTTAACCCGCTCCAGAATTTTTTCTTCGTTAGAAAAATGAAACTTCACATAATCCACGGTCCGGCGGATAGTATCTTTGAACTGCTCCCGCGCGGCTTCGTCGCCCTTCCGGCACGCTTCATACAGCTCATTGGTTAAATCCAACAGCGCCTTATGCTGTTCATCGACGACGGGAATACCGATAATATACCGCTCGTCCCATACAATAAAGGCTTCCTCGGCCATAAAAATACCTCTTAACGTTCTTAAAGATATTTAATTATACTGCAACCGGAGATTTTAGACAAGCCCTCTCTCCGCAAAAAGGCTTCGGCTGTTTCAGATATACTATTGGGGCTTGTCAAAACCGATTTGATATTGCATACTTTATTAGATTAAATTTTCAGGATATTTGGAGGAACAAATGGCTGAAGAACCTTTCGTTGTATGGGAAGAACGCTATTCGGTTGGTATTCAGATTATCGACCAACAGCACAAGGAACTGCTGAACCTGACCAACACGCTGTATAACGCCTGCCGCAAAGGTGACGAAGCGGCTAAGACGCATTTTAAGGATGTAATCCACAGCGCCGTAGAGTACGTCAAGTTTCATTTTTCCACGGAAGAGCAGATTATGGAACGAATCAGCTTTCCCGAATTGGCGCCTCATAAAAAGGAGCATGAGGCTTTTGTCAAAAAAGTTTTGGAGGAAGTCAAAAATTTTCAGAGCGGTAAGACCTTTGTCCCGAATCAGTTCGTCCGGTTCCTGCGGGATTGGGTCCTGACCCACATCGCCATGTCAGATAAAAAATATGAGGAATACATCCGGCGGACGAAAAAAACCGTATAACCTCAAAAGGCTTGCTCAAAAGCGTCTAATATTCTATACTATTATAGAGATTTTAGTACAGCGAGGATTATAGCATGGAACCATTTATTGCATGGGAAGACCGGTATGCGATAGGTATTCTGATGGTTGACGAACAGCACAAGGAATTGCTGAACCTGACCAACGCGCTCTATGAAGCGTGCCGGGAAGGTGATGAAGCCGCAGGAGCAATTTTTAAGGATACCATCCGCCAGACCGTCGAGTATGTAAAAAAGCATTTCTCCGCAGAAGAGCAAATCCTTGAGCGGGTTAATTATCCTGAATTGCTCGCTCATAAGCAGGAGCATGAGGCTTTTGTCAAAAAAGTTTTGGAGGAAGTCAAAAACTTTGAAAGCGGCAAGAGCTTTGTCCCGAATCAGTTCGTCCGGTTCCTGCGGGATTGGATTCTCGCGCATATCGCGGTATCCGATAAAAAATACGCCGATTATATCTTCAGGCTTAAAAAAGAAGGCGCGCTGACCCTCAGCGTATAAGACTAGTTCCCGCAGATGGATTAATCGTCGATGGAGGTCTGCTCTTGGGATTCGCCGGTAAGTTTCCGGTGCAAAGTCTTGCGGCCTATGCCGAGAACCTCTGCGGTTTTGCTTTTATTGCCCTTGAGAAAGGAAAGGGTGTCCCGGATGATGACCTTCTCCGCGTCCTCAAGGGTCGTACCCAGAGAAATCCGAATCCATCCTTCGTCGCTTTTCGCCCGTACCGTAGGGGGCAGATCGTCTTCGGTGATGACTAATCCCTTTGCCATAACCACCGCGCTTTCCATGCAGTTCCGCAATTCCCGGACATTGCCGGGCCAATCGTAGGCGTAAATCGCGGCCCGCGCCCGCTCGTCGATGCCTTCGATGGGCTTATTGTTTTCCCCGGCGAATTCCTTGAGAAACGAGGTAATCAGCAAAGGTAAATCGTCTTTCCGTTCCCGCAAGGGCGGAATCAGAATATTTATTACATTGAGCCTGAAGTACAGGTCTTCCCGGAAATTGCCCTTTTCAATCTCCGCCTTGAGGTCTTTGTTTGTAGCCGCCACGATCCGCACGTCAGTTTCGATGGTTTCTTCGCCTCCGACCCGCTCGAATTCTTTTTCCTGCAACACTCGGAGGAGTTTAATCTGAATATTCTGATCGATTTCCCCGATTTCATCAAGAAACAGGGTTCCCTCATGGGCAAGCTCGAACCGTCCCCGCCGTCTGCCCGCCGCGCCGGTGAACGCGCCCTTCTCATGCCCGAACAGCTCGCTTTCCAAGATGCCCGCGGAAAGAGCCGCGCAGTGGACTTTAACTAAGGGCTTTCCCTTGCGGGGAGACAAGGCGTGAATGGCGTCGGCTACCAGTTCCTTCCCGACTCCTGACTCGCCGGTAACCAGCACTGAAGCCTTAGAAGGCGCTACTCGGCTGATCATGTCGAAAACCTTCCGCATAGGCGCGCTGGTACCGATGATGGTCTCAAACTGTTTCTGATGTTCCAGTTCCTCTTCCATACGCCGGTGTTTGAGGATCAATTCTCGGTTTTGCAAAGCCCGCTTAACCAGCAAAGAAAGACGGTCAAGATTTACCGGCTTCGTGAGGAAGTCGTACGCGCCGCTCCGCATAGCGGCCACCGCGGTTTCTACCGTGCCGTGACCGGTAAGCATGATTACCGGCACTCCGGGGCTTTCGGCGATGATGCGTTTGAGCAGTTCCTCGCCGGTTAAGCCCGCCATACGGAGGTCCGTAATCGCCAAGTCTATGTCTCCTTTCTGGAACCTGCGCCAAGCCTCATCGCCGAAAGCCGCGGTAACTACCTCATGTCCGTCCATTTCAAGCGCCGCGGCTAACCCTTCCCGGATATTTTTTTCATCGTCCGCGATTAGGATTTTGAATTTCATAGTTCCCATATCTCCATATATTTGATAAGCCGGCGTTCTTTTTGAGGGATAGGCAGGGCTATACTAAAACAGCTTCCCTCTCCGATTTTGGATTTGACGGTAATTTCCCCATGATGTTCCCGGATTATCTTGAAAACCAGCGTAAGCCCCAGCCCGGAACCGGTTTCTTTAGTGGTAAAATACGGCTCAAAGATTTTAGAAAGATGTTCTTCAGAAATCCCGACGCCCGTGTCATAGACCCGGATGAAAACCTCCGCTTCCTGAGCTTCGGTTTTTATGGTAAGCGTCCCGCCGCGAGGCATAGCGGCTACGGCGTTCTTGATAAGATTCAGGAGGGCTTGCTTCATGTAGCGTTCGTCAAAGTCGATATCCGGCAGTTCCTTATCCAGCGCAAGCGTACACCGGACATGGGCTTCTTCCAGTTCAAACCGCACAAACTCGCTTAGTTCCCCGATCAGAGCGTTAACGTTTCCCGTCCTTAAATCCATATCCATGGGTCTCACCGCAAAGAGAAAATCCACCACAATCCCGTTAAGCCGGTCGATTTCTTCATTGACTACTCCGATATACTTGTTGATAAGGTCGAAATGGCGTCCTGATTCTTCGGTTTCGGCGTACCATTCCCGATTAGCGGTCATCGCTTTCTGGATGAGCTGGATATGAATCGACAGGGACCCCAGAGGATTTTTGATTTCATGGGCTACTCCCGCGGCTAAGGTAGTCAAACTGGCGAGGCTTTCCATCCGTCTCATTCGGGCTTCTTTGCTTCGTTTTTCGGTAACATCCTCGAGGTATATTAAGGAACCCGAAACCTGACGATCCTGTACCAGAGGCAGTACGCTTACGCTGAGGAGCCGAATTTTCCCCTTGATTTCCACATTGAATTCCTGTTCTACTACCCGATCCCCGTTCCGCAGGGTAGCTTCAAAGAAGTCCGCCATTTCCTCATCCCGTACAGACCTCCAGATAGGTTCCGCGCTCTGCTCGGAATAGCTCAACGGGAGCAGACGTTCCGCGTATTTATTGGCAAGAATCAGGGTGTGTTCGGTATCGCAGACGAGAATCCCGTCGGTGAGAGAATCCAGCACGGTTTCAAGCCGGTCGATTTCAATAGCCGTAGAAACCAGTAAGTCCCGAATCTGTTCTCCGGTCATTTTATTGAGTTTCTGCAAAGCCCGTTTAATAAACTGCCGCATGAAGCCGAGTATATCAGACCGCAGGAAAAGTGGGAATTCCCTGAGCGCGGCAGATCGCCGTACGTCTTCTTACGGTTTTTCCGGGAGTTCCTCGTAATAGGCGATGCCGAACGCGCCGGAACGGAACCGGGGTTCCCGGATGATCCGTAACTGCTGGGCTTGGTTGGTTTCGACGCCCTGAATACGCAGTTCCT
>JAIRPH010000153.1 GCA_031257135.1 Spirochaetaceae bacterium | reverse complement strand
GCGGGAAAAAACTTTTTCTGACAACATTTTACAACTAGCCATAGGAAAAGAGTATATCGTAGTCAGCATAAACCAGTCAATAGGGACATTAGGGAATTCCGAAAAATTTTTATATTTTCTCAGCCTTTCAGCGGCGGGGCGACTCATACCGCCGATACGCGTCGGTCCCGCCCGCATACCGGCGCATTACTATAGACTCGCCGCAAAAAATCCGCAATGATTTTTATTTAAGTACTTGCATAATATATCCGGCTTATGATATAGTTACCGTAAAAGCTCTTGTTATGAAAGCTGATAACCATACGCGGAGGTTAGTGTTGACCGTTACTCTCAAGTGAGCAGTCAAGATAGTATGATATGTATGCTAAAAAGTTAATTCCAGTGTTCTATAAAGGTTTAGCTTTTCTTTCTTCTTTCTCAATATACCGGTATTTTTTTCATGTTTTATGAAAAATACCGGGTTTTTGTCTTCTTAATAAAGAAAGGCTTTCCTGTTTGTTATATATTAAAGGAGATTTATAGAGAAAATGAACCATGACCACGTAAAAAAAAGAGAGAAACCGGGAAAATCCTGCTTGTTCCTCCTCCTGCTTATACTGAGCGTTCCAGCGGGATCGCTCGTTTCCGCTGAAGAAAAGCCGGTTTTGGCGGTTCTGCCCTTTACCGGCGGCGGCGGAGACGGAGGAACTATCGGAGAACTCTTTTCCTTTGAACGGGCTGTTCTCAATGCCTTCGCTGTCGTTCCGCGAGACGCCGTCAAGACCGCTTTGGCGGAACATACCTTTCAGCGCGCCGGCGCCGCTAACGCCGACGATCTCGCCCTCTTAGGAAAAGCCTTAAACGCAGACTATGTAGCAGACGGGCATATCCAGAAATTCGGAGACCATAACCTCCTGTTTACGAGCGTCGTCAACGTCGAAACCTTTCAGCTCATCGCCGGAGATTACCGGGAATATAAAAGTATAGAAGATATTCCGGCGTTGCTCCCGGCTGTGGCGGAAAAGCTCATCGCTTCAGTCCGGCGGAATACCGCTGAAGCCCCAAGCCTCGCGGTTCTGCCCTTCGAGATTCAGACCGACGTAAACCGTCACCTTGCAGAGGTCTTCGCTCAAATGCTCGCAATAGACATCGCCAATACCGGAGCCTTTAGGGTCATCCCGCGGCTTACCGAAACTCAGCAATATGCCGGCGCAACCGCCCCGGAAACCCTCAAAGCCGCAGGCGAAGCGGTTAACGCCCGATATATCTTATCCGGCAACAACCGGAAACTGGGAACTCTGAACATCGTTACCGCCTCAATCAGAAGCGCGGAAGACGGAAGCCAAAAGTCCGGAGGATACCGGTATTACCGGACTATCATGGAAGGCGCGTCCCTGATGCCGGAACTCGGAGCGGTCCTTACCGGAGCGGATCAAGCCGCGGACGCCTATGAGCCGGATACCCGGGACAGCCCGATAGAGGTCTTGCCGGGAGATTCCAAAATCCTGCGGACTCTGCACGGCGGCGATGAAGATTGGTTTTCCGTGTACGCCGAAACCGGCGGAATTCTTGTCTTTGACACCGCCGGCTCTACCGACACCTATATGGAACTTTACAACGCTGATTTTGGATCGATGCTGACCTACGCCGACGACGGCGGAACCGGCAATAACGCTCGGATTGAGTATCGGGTAGAATCGGGGAATTGTTACGCGGTCAAGGTTCGGGGAGCCGGACAAACCGATACCGGACTCTACCGCTTCGGCGCGGCTTATCGGCGGACGGAAACCGCCTCTTCCGGGGCGTCTCCCCGGATTCCCCGAGACTCCTTCGAGCCGGACGCTCTGGAAAACCCGGCGCCCGCGGACATCGGCGCGCCCGGGCTTGAGCGGACTATCCATACTGAAAGCGATACGGATTGGTTTATCGTAACTACCGGAGACCAAGAAGGAACGCTCGTTTTGGAAACGACCGGGTCTATGGATACCTATATGGAACTCCGCGCCCAGTCAGGCGAATGTCTGCGCTATGACGACGACAGCGGAACCGGCGGAAACGCCCGGATTATCTATCAGGCTCTCCCGGAAACGGCGTATATCGTCAAAGTTCAAGGGTATTCCGGGATTACCGGCTCTTACCGCTTCGCCGCGGCATGGCTCTCTCAGCCTGAGCCTGACGCCTATGAGCCTGACGCGGCGGATAAGCCTGCGCCCGCGGACATCGGCGCATGGCTTGATCGTACTATCAGCAATGCCGACGAAGACTGGTTCGCCGTAACCGCCGGAACCGAGGGGGGAATTCTCGTCTTTGAAACCGCCGGAGATACGGATACCTATATGGAGCTTTACGGCGCGGAGGATTTGGAAACTCTTCTCGCCTCGAATGACGACGGCGGAACCGGTTCCAACGCCAAAATCGAATACTTTGCCGCGCCCGAAAAGGCGTATATCGTCAAAGTCTACGGGTATTCCGGGGCGGCTGGTTCTTATCGATTCGCCGCGGTACGGCAGGAGCCTTTAGAACTCAACAGGTCTTTAGTTACCCGAATTCTCGCTGAAGACGGCGAACAGTGGTTCACGGTTCAGCCGGAAGAAGCGGATATCCTTATTTTTGAAACCAAAGGTCCTACAGATACCTATATGGAACTGTTCGATCCGAATACCCATGAATCTCTAAAGAACGATAATAACAGCGGCATCAACGGCAACGCCAAGATAGAATACGCCGTTGAAGCCGGAAAATCCTATGTCGTCAGGGTTTCGGGCTATCAAGACCCCGATACCGGATACATCGCTACCGGCTCGTATCAGTTCAGAGCCGGCTGGGGCGTAGCAAAAGACGATCAGGAACCCGATTCTTGGGACAAGCCGGTACCGCTGACCATCGGCGCGCCCCGGCTTGAGCGGACTATCCACAAGCAAGACGAAGACTGGTTCGCCGTAACTACCGGAGCCTCCGGCGGAGTCCTTGTTTTTGAAACCGCAGGAGATACGGATGCCATCATAGAACTCTACGACCGAGAGTCTCAAACCCGGCTCTCCCGGGACGATAACAGCGGAGTTGACGGCAACGCCCGGCTTGAATACTTTGCCGCGCCGAATACGGCGTATATCGTCAAAATCCGAGGGGAAACAAACGCTCAAGATAAAGATACCGGCACCTACCAATTCAGCGCGGTCTGGCAGACTCCGGTGGAAATCGACGCTTCTCCGGGTAATTACTATTACCTTCCTTGGGGCGGACATTGCTGGGTCACCATACAGCCGAAAGCCGCGGGTACGCTCGTGTTGGAAACCAGAGGTCCTACGGATACCTATATGGAACTCTTCGATCCGAATACCCGCGAATGTCTGGCAAGCGATGACAACAGCGGCGCCGGCGTCAACGCCCGGATCGAATACGCGGTTCAAGCGGGAAAACGGTATGTAATCAAAATTTCGGGCTATCAGGAATCTGATACCGGGTACTATCCTACAGGTTACTTCCAATTCAGAGGGGCAACAAAATAAAGGAGGAGTTTATGAAGCGCATCACATGGTTATCGATCCTGCTGGGCATCGCCTTAGGGGGCGCGCTCAACGCTGAAACGAAGCCTACTCTGGCGATACTGCCCTTTACCGGCGGTTCCGGCGGCGAAGGCGAAACGCTCGCGCTGATGTTGGCATATAATCCCAAAATCGCGGCGGCTTTTACGCTGACCGCTCCGGGAAGCGATATGGTCAGCGCGCTGGAAGCCCCTGAAATCCAGCGGTTCGGGGTAACTGACTCGGATATTATCGCCCAATGGGGGCAGGAACTGGGCGCGGATTATGTGATTACCGGGCATATCCGAAAATTCGGAGATCGGAACGCCATAGTCGCCGGCATGGTCGAGACCGAAACCTATCGGCAAGCCGCCGGCTCTTACCGGGAATACAAAACCATCGAAGAAATCAACAGCCTCCTGCCGAGTATGGCAAAAGAACTCATCGACGCAAGCCGGCGGGACGCTTCCTCACTGCCTGTCTTAGCCGTACAGCCTCTGTCCATTCCCGAAGGGGTGAACGCCGAAGAAACGGACATTCTCGACCGGATGCTCATTACGGAAATTATCAGCGCCGGAACCTACTCGGTTCTGCCCCGGCTCACCGCTACGGCCGATCTGGACACTATCGCCGCCGTAGCCGCGGCCGTGGACGCCCAATACGTCTTAGTCAGAGCCGCGGAAAAGCGGGGAAGAAATACGGAATTTACCGCTTTCATCGCGGACGCCGAAACTGAAGCGTCAATAGCCGAAGGACATAAACAATACCGAGCCGGACCAACCGGAGTAAAGAGCATCCTCGAATTATCATATACCCTTACCGGCGTGAAAAGCGCGGAAATGCCGATAAAACCGCCGGCAAGCCCTGTATTCAGTACGGCGTATAGTCCTGACGGGAGGCGCATCGTTTCAGGCTCCGCGGATAAAACCGCGTATATCTGGGACGCTGAAAACGGACGTCTCGTGCGTTCTCTGACGGGGCATGACGGGTACGTCTACGCCGCGGCATATAGTCCTGATGGGAGGCGCATCGTTTCAGGCTCCGCGGATAAAACCCTGAAAATCTGGGACGCCGAAACCGGCCGCTTCGTGCGCTCTCTGACGGGGCATGACGGGTACGTCTACGCCGCGGCATATAGTCCTGACGGGAGGCGCATCGTTTCAGGCTCCGCGGATAGAACCCTGAAAATCTGGGACGCCGAAACCGGCGAAGAACTGATAACTCTTACCGGTCATGCCGATTGGGTTCGGACCGTAGCCTATAGTCCCGATGGGGCGTATGTTGTTTCCGGCTCTGAGGATGCTACTCTGAAAATCTGGGACGCCGAAACCGGCAGTCTCGTGCGAACTCTCCCGGGTCACGCCGATTACGTCAGAGCCGCGGTATACAGTCCCGAGGGCAGGTATATCGCTTCCGGCTCTGACGACGGCGCGCTGAAAATCTGGGACGCCGAAACCGGCGAAGAACTGATAACCCTTACCGGGTATACCGGGAGTATTCTCTCTCTAGCCTACACTCCTGACGGCGGGTATCTTATTTCCGGGTCTAGCGGCGGCGTTTTGAAAGTATGGGACCTTGAGACTTGTATGGAACTGCTTGCCTTTGAAGGTCATACCGGCTGGGTTCGTTCCGTTGCGTGCAGTTCCGACGGACGGCGCATCGTTTCAGGCTCTGACGATAAAACCCTGCGGATATGGGATATTGAAGACCGCTTGCTGATACGTTCTCTGCCTGAAGGACATGAATAAGCGGCGCGGCGCGGCTCAAGCGCCGTCTCAGGCTTTTGACGGACCGGTTTTAGCTATTTTCGCCGGGTATTATCGTCCGCATTTGGCGTTATTCGGCGCGGATATGGGATGCGCTTTTTTAACCGCCGCCGTAGACCTCGCCTTTCCGATGATGACTAAGTACGTCATTGAAACTCTTCTGCCCGGAGAACACTTTCGATTCTTTTTTGTCATGGTAGGCATGATGCTGGGGCTTTATTTCCTTCGGACTGGGTTTTCTTACTTCGTGACCTACTGGGGACATACGGTTGGGGCTTATATCGAGGCGGATATGCGGCGGGATTTGTTTAGTCACCTTCAAACCTTATCGTTTTCGTTTTATGACGCAAACCGGACCGGTCAAATTATGTCGAGGCTTACCAACGATTTATGGGAAGTAACGGAACTCGCTCATCATGGTCCAGAAGATTTATTTATCTCTCTGATAACCCTGATCGGCTCTCTCGCGCTGATTCTGTTTATCCGGTGGGAAGTAGCGGCGGTATTGGCGGTGGTGGTTCCGGTTATGCTCATTCACACCGCTCATTCCCGGAGCAGGATGCTCAGGACTTCGAGAAAAGTAAAGGAGCGAACCGCTGAAATCAACGCGTCCATTGAATCGAGCATATCCGGCATCCGGATTGCCAAAGCCTTCACCAACGAGTCTTATGAAATCCGCCAATTCCGCAGAGGAAACGAAGGCTTTAAATCGGCTAAAAAGACGTATTATAAATCAATGGCTGATTTTCATTGCAAACTTGAATTCATTCTTCATATTCTCAATGTGGTGGTAGTTGCGGTGGGAGGCTGGCTTATCATGCGGCACAAGATGACCTTAGCGGAACTCATCGCTTGCAATTTGTTTGTGAACGCCTTTGTCTCGCCGGTCAGAAGGCTTACCGGTTTTGTTGAGCAATATACTACCGGCATGGCGGGTTTCGGGCGGTTTGTGGAGATTATGCGTCTCAAGCCGGACATAACGGATAAGCCCGGCGCGGTTTCGCCGGATACGATACGGGGGGACATCGAATATCGGGACGTAACCTTTTCCTATAACAACGACGTAACGATACTGGAACATATCAATCTCAGCGTTAAGGCGGGGCAGACGCTGGCGTTGGTAGGACCTTCCGGCGGCGGCAAGACGACGATTTGCCACCTCCTGCCTCGATTTTACGAGATAAAAGAAGGAAGCATCCTCATAGACGGGCATGACATTCGGGATATGACGCTGGAATCCCTGCGGAAACATATCGGCATCGTACAGCAGGACGTGTTTTTGTTTGCCGGCACCATCAAAGAGAATATCGGGTACGGACGAATCGGCGCGGCCGACGAGGAAATCATCGCCGCGGCGAAACAGGCGGAAATCCACGAGGATATTATGAAAATGCCGCAGAAATACGATACCATCGTAGGAGAACGAGGAATCCGGCTTTCAGGAGGACAGAAACAGCGGGTGAGTATCGCCCGCATCTTTCTGAAAAACCCGCCTATCCTGATTCTGGACGAAGCGACCTCCGCGCTTGATTCCGCTACGGAACTCAAAATCCAATACGCTCTGGAAGCCTTGTCTCAGGGACGAACCACCGTGGTTATTGCCCATCGGCTTTCCACCGTCCGCAACGCTGATTCCATTGCGGTCATCGACGATGAAGGCATCCGTCAGCAGGGCAGACATGAGGAACTGCTTGCTCAGGAAGGCTTATATGCAGACCTCTATACCGCCCAGTTCGGTATCCCCTAACCCTATGCCCCCGCCGCGCCTCCCGGAATTTTTTCCATCATGCCGGGAACATCTCCCAGCATGGTAGGAGAAGCTCGCATCATGGTACGAGAAGCTCGCACCATGATGGGAACATCTCCCAGCATGGTAGGAAAAGCTCGCATCATGGTACGAGAAGCTCGTACCATGATGCGAGCTTCTCGTATCATACTGGGAAAAACTCGTATCATGGTGGGAAAAACTCGCATCATGATATGAGCTTGCCGGAGCGAAAGCAGGGGCGGTATCATTGACACTTATGAATATTTTTCTATATCATAGAAAAATATGACAGATAAGCAAAAACAATGGATTCTTATTGGAGCGGGGGTCTTTGTATTCTATATTTTTGCGGCGGCTCAACCGGTTCCGGTAGAAACGGTTCTCTCTCATCGGTGGTTCAAGTCTCTGGAGTCAAGCTATCCCGGCAGGAATAATACGCAGGACGAGAAGGAATTACTGCCGTTCTTCTTAGGAAGCCGGACCGCCGGGCATTTCGGATATGTGGATAAAGACGGAAATTTTACGGTGAATCAGAGCCTGAAAGCGAATAGAGACGTATACTTATCTCCTTTAAATTGGGCTGAACATGGACCGATTCCTGATAGTATCGAAGTGCGGAACCCGCTGAATCAGCCGGTAGTAACCATACCGGGAGGCTCGGGATATCCGATGTTTCTGGACAACCGTATGTTTCTGGTCAGCGGCGCGGGAACCGCTCTTTCCGCGCTGGATGAGACCGGCAATATCCTGTGGACGTATGATTTTGCGGCTCTTCCCACGGTCATTGACGGCGCAAACGGCTTAATATTGGCTGGCTTATTGAATGGGACCGTGGAAGTCCTGAACAGTGAGGGTCAGCGGATATTTTCCTTTGAACCCGGAGGGTCTCGGATTTCAGTGATTTACGGGTGCGCGGTTTCTCAGGACGGCTCTCGGTTGGCGGTTATTTCGGGAGTCGATCTCCAGCGGTTTCTTCTGTTGGAACGCTACGGCGATCCGGCGGGAGGGGTCGAGTATAAGGTCATCTATCATGAGTTTCTGGAAACAGGATTCCGGCGTCCGGTTCATATCGAGTTTGTCGATAATGACAGCCGCATCGCCTTTGAGCGTCAAGGCGGGTTAGGACTGTACGATATTCGTTCCCGAACCTCTTCGATGTTGCCTTTGAAGGGACAAATCAAAGAGCTTGACGATATTGGCAACGACCGCCTGCTTTTTCTCATAACCGCTCAGGGGAAATTGGATAAACGGCTGGTGGCGATCAGGCTTCCGGGAACGATTATCATAGAAGCTCCCTTTAAAAGCGAATATACCTTTCTAGGACGTCAGGATTCCCGGATTTATGTAGGCGGAAACATGACGCTGGCGTCGTTTGAGTTAGAAAAGAAGTAGTAAGGAGAAAATATGAAGCATATTCGGACGGCGATCCTTGTTTTCGGGGTCGGTTCGCTGATGTACGCTATGGACTGGCCGGTTCAGAACGGGAATCTGATTAACAATTTCGGCTGGAACGACGCGGGAAGACCGGTTTTGGGGATGACCTTTGAAGCCGAAGGCGTCGTGGAAGCCGCGGAAGCGGGGGAATTGATTTTTGTTCAGAATGGGTTCAGCAACGCTTCCCGATTGCCCACGCCCCTCGGCTCTTGGGTCGCGCTGGATCACGGGGAAGGGCTTATCAGCATATACGGACGCTTCGACCAGAACGAACCGATAGATATTCCGAATTCGGTCCCGAAGAATACGCCTCTGGCGAAAACCGGCCGTTCCGGATGGTCTGAGACAGAAGGCTTTTATTTTTCTTTGTTCGACCGGAAGGAACGCCGCTGGGTGAATCCTACGATGGTTATTGCCTCTCTGCCGGATACCAGAGCGCCGGTGATTCAATCGGTTCTGTTGCGGAACAGTGAAAACCGAATCGCCGATCCCGCTCAGGCGCGGAGCATAGGTCAGGGACGATATACGATTTCCGTAACCGCGTTGGATACGCGGCTCGCCCCCACCGAGAATCCTCTCGCGCCCTACCGGATTATCTGCATCGTAAACGGAACCGAAATCGGAACCCTTACCTTTGAGACCTTCTCGGCCCGAGACGGAACCCTCATGGTATACCGCAACGGACTTGTGCCGGCAACGCAGATATACGCGCCCGCTCCGGGCTTCGAGGTCGGAGAAGTATGGCTTACCCGGGGACAGGCGACGCTGGAAATTATTGCTTTGGATAAAAACGAAAACGCCCAAAGCGTCCAGTATCGGCTGATGGTGGATTAGCCGCTTATCAACATGAAGTCTCATAAAACGTGGTCAACTCCGGTTGTCCCTGAAGAAAGCCGTTCCATTCCCTGCGCGTTGTGCGGCGGAGAAGCCTTTGAGGTTTACCTTTCCTGCGAGGGTTTTTCATATCTTCGCTGTACCGCCTGCCATCTGGCGCAGATAAATCCTCAGCCTTTGAAGGGCGCGGTGGAAGCCCGGTATCAGCAGGAGTACCTCGCGTATGAGCTGGCAAATGAGCGGAATTTTTTAGCTCTTCAGGATCGGTCGCTGAAGGATGCGGGATTTACGGATATTGAAACGAGGTTTCTCCCGCAAGGGCGTTCCTCGTTATTGGACGTAGGGTGCGCCACGGGCGCGCTGTTGGAATCTCTGCGGAACCGCGGCTGGAAGGTTCGGGGCATTGAAATCGGTCTTCCCTCGGCGGATTACGCTCGGCAGGTACGAAACCTTGAGGTATACAGCCTCTCTTTGGCGGAAAACCGCTTCCCCGCGGAAACCTTTGATGTGGTTTTAGCTTCCCATCTCATAGAACACCTCAATGATCCGGCGAATTTTGTAAGAGAGGTCTATCGGATTCTGCGATCCGGCGGATATTTCCTAATAACAACGCCGAACATCGCGGGTTTTCAGGCTCGACTTTTTAAAAGCCGATGGAGATCGGCGATTTTCGATCATTTATATCTTTTTTCCGTCAAAACCCTCTCTCAACTGCTCGTCAAAAACGGATTTAGGATTGAAAAGGTTATTACTTGGGGCGGACTTGCCGCAGGAACCGCTCCTAAGCCTATTAAATGGATTTTCGATAGAGCCGCAAAAAGGCTCGGCTTTGGAGACGTAATGCTGATTAAATCCGTCAAAACCCTGTAGGTTTTGCGTTTCTCTTTTGCAAGCATCGGTCGGCGGGCAGGCGGATAAAAGCCCGCCCCCAAGCCTATTCCCCGCCGCCGCCCTCGATGAGGCTTTTTGCGCTGTCTAACGCCATGTCCGCGGTAGATTCAATGCACTGCCATACCCGCAACGGCTATTTTTTCCCGAACCAGTTCAGTAATGATCTCCGTAGGGGTTTTATGCGTTGCCATTGAACGGGATATAAGATAGTCCGCGGCA
>JAIRPH010000167.1 GCA_031257135.1 Spirochaetaceae bacterium | reverse complement strand
GCGGGAGCTGATGAGCGTTCCGGTATCGGGCGAGGAACTGCCGTTTTCGCGCTTCACGAAGCGGAGGCGGGAGCGGTTCGACTTCGACGCCGGGGACAGCGGGAAGACCGCGTATTTCTGCATCCGCCTTGAGAACGCTAAGGGCGAACCCGGTCCGTGGGGCGCGCTGTTCTCAGCGGTGATTCCGTAGGCTTGGCGTCAGACGCCAAGCCGGTAACACAGGCTTAACCCGGCGCAAGTCCGCGCCGGTTAAGAGAAGCGTGTAACGCTTTATATATATCCAAAAGGATTAAACAAGGAGTTTTCCATGAAACTAAAACATGGGCTTTTATTCGGAGCTGTCGCGGTGATTCTTGCGGCGGCGTTCACCGTTACCGCCTGCAATGACGACGGCGGAGACGACGGACCTCCCAAAGCCGCCGCGCCTACGGCGAATCCGCCGGCTGGAGCGGTCGGCGTCGGTACGCCGATAGAGCTTGCCACACCTATGGAGGGCGCGGAGATTTGGTATACCCTCGACGGAAGCGCGCCTACTGCGGCCGCGCCCAGCGTTAAGTACGTTGAAACCGCCAAGCCGGTTATAAACGCCGCAACTACCCTCAAGGCTATCGCGGTAAAAGAGGGCATGAACAACAGCGATGCGCTGACCGCAGAGTATACTGCCAAAGTCGCCGCGCCTACGGCGAATCCGCCGGCTGGAGCGGTCGGCGTCGGTACGCCGATAGAGCTTGCCACAACTATGGAGGGCGCGGAGATTTGGTATACCCTCGACGGAAGCGCGCCTGCCGCGGCCGCGCCCAGCGTTAAGTATGGTGAAACCGCCAAGCCGGTTATAAACGCCGCAACTACCCTCAAGGCTATCGCAATAAAAACAGGTATAGCCAACAGCGATGTACTGACCGCGGAGTATACCATTGACGCTAACAAGCCTAGTATGCCTACGATAAATCCGCCGGGGGGAAATGTTGACTATGGTACGACGATAACGCTTACCACAACTACGAGGGATGCGGAGATTTACTACACCATCGACGGAAGCGATCCTACCACTTCCAGCACTAAGATACGAGGTAGTACGTTGGAGATAACCGCCAGCCAAACTACCATCAAGGCCGCTACACATACATGGACATGGGGTGGTACAGATAGACGGGACTTTTGGAGCGGCGTACTGACTGCAACATATACCGTAGACTCAATAAAGATATGGACGTATGTTAACTCCACCTTCGTCGACAACGCCATCAATAGCGTGTGCTACGGCGGCGGGAAGTTCGTCGCAGTCGGCAACAGAGGCAAGATGGCGTATTCTGAGGACGGCGTTACATGGAGGACGGCGGTCGTGAATTCCACCTTCGGCACCGACTTCGATAGCTCCATCAGGGGCGTGTGCTACGGGGACGGGAAGTTTGTCGCAGTCGGCAACAGCTACCGCGGCGGCAGGATAGCGTATTCTGAGGACGGCGTTAGCTGGACGGCTGTCGCGGATTCCACCTTCGGTGCCAGCCAAATCAACGGCGTGTGCTACGGCGGCGGGAAGTTCCTCGCAGTCGGCAACAGCGGCAAGATGGCGTATTCTGCGGATGGCGTTAGCTGGACGGCGGGCGCGAATTCCACCTTCGGCACCGACTACATCTATGGCGTGTGCTACGGCGGCGGGAAGTTCGTCGCAGTCGGCAACAGCGGCAAGATGGCGTATTCTTCGGACGGCGTTAGCTGGACGGCTGTCGCGAATTCCACCTTCGGCACCGCCGCCATCTCTAGCGTGTGCTACGGCGGCGGGAAGTTCGTCGCAGGCGGCGACGACAAGATGGCGTATTCTTCGGACGGCGTTAGCTGGACGGCTGTCGCCTTCGGCGGCTACATCAATGGCGTGTGCTATGGCGGCGGGCGGTTCGTCGCCGTCGGCGGCACCTTATTTAGTAGCAAGATATTGTATTCCAACCCGCAGGAATAGCCGCGGGTTCGGGGCGGGCGTCGGGTCTTACCCCAGCGCGCCCGCCTTGCCAGCAACGCCAGACGCCAAGCCCCGCGGGAATAGCCGCGGGTTCGGGGCGGGCGTCGGGTCTTAGCCCAGCGCGCCCGCCTCGCCAGCAACGCCCCAGCGCGCGGCGGCTTGCCAGCAACGCCAGACGCCAAGCCCCGCGAGCAACGGCTTGCGGGCGCGCGGCTGACACCAAAGCCCAGCGGGAATAGCCGCGGGTTCTGGGCGGGCGTCGGGTCTTACTCCAGCGCGCCCGCCTTGCCAGCAACGCCCCAGCGCGCGGCGGCTTGCCAGCAACGCCAGACGCCAAGCCCCGCGGGAATAGCCGCGGGTTCGGGGCGGGCGTCGGGTCTTACCCCAGCGCGCCCGCCCCGCCAGCAACGCCCCAGCGCGCGGCGGCTTGCCAGCAACGCCAGACGCCAAGCCCAGCGAGCAACGGCGTATTGACGCCGCCGGACTTTCGGAATACTCTCAAGACATGAGTATAAATCGTCAGCACAAAGACGGCGTGTTTACGGCGTACTTCGGAAACCTTGACCGCTTGCGCCAGCTCTATTCCGCGGCTACCGGCGAGCCGGTTTCGCCCAGCGCGGTGATAACCGTAAACACGCTTTCAGACGTGCTTTTTATGTATTGGAAAAACGATATATCTTTTATGATAGACCGTTTGATAATACTCTTCGTTGAGCATCAGTCCACGCTCAACCGCAACATACCTCTGCGGATGTTTCTGTACGGCGGACGGGTCTACGAAAAACTGCTTGAGCTGAGAGGCTTGTACCGGCAGAAGCAGATACGCCTGCCGCGTCCGCTCTTTTTCGTATTTTACAACGGCTCTGAGCTGATGCCTGATCGCTGGGAGGAGCGGTTATCCGATGCCTTTGAGGGTTCCGGTTCCGCCGGTTTGGAATTGACGGTAGTCTTTTTGAACATCAACGCCGGGCATAACGAGGAGCTTATGGCGCGGTGTCCTGCGTTGCGAGAGTATTCGCAGTTTATAGCGAAGGTGCGCGCTGTTCAGGCGGAGTTGACGCCGGAGAAGCCTCGGCAGATAAGCGAGGAGGCGGTAACGCGCAGTGTGAAGTATTGTATCGAGCATAACATCATGCGGGATTTTCTGCGGGAGAACGCGTCGGAGGTAGTGAATATGTTATTTACGGAGTACAACTTAGCGGATGCGCTAGAGGTTGCCCGCGAAGAGGGTCGGGAGGATGCATTTGAGGCGGCGCGCAAGATCGCTTTAGCGGACGCGCAGGCGGAAATACGGCGGGCGCAGGCGCAATGGCAGGCGGCGGAAGCCCAGCGGCAGGCGGATAAGCTACAGTTCGCCCGAAAGCTCATGCAAAAAGGATGGGACTATGCGGAAATCATCGAGACTACCGGCTTAGACGCTGAGGCGGTTACTGCTTTGTTTGGAGAAGCCGGTTTCCCATTATAGGTTTTGCCGTGCGCGGCTTGCAGGCTGGCGCCCCGCGCCGCCCGCCCCGCGGGTTACGGCTAAAAAGAAAAGAATATACAGGGGAAGAAAAGCGTTTTTATCTTGAATGTATTTAGGTTTTTTGGTATACTCTAAGTATTGCCGGCGTGGTGAAATGGCAGACACGGCAGACTCAAAATCTGCTGACCGCAAGGTTGTATCGGTTCAAGTCCGATCGCCGGTAGAGAGCCAGCGTGGTGAAATGGCAGACACGGCAGACTCAAAATCTGCTGACCGCAAGGTTGTATCGGTTCAAGTCCGATCGCTGGTATGCTGAGAGGCGGATATGAGGTTAGTAACGAGGTCAGATTTCGACGGATTAGCCTGCGGCGCATTGCTGGGCTATTTGGGGCTTATTGACGAATGGAAGTTTGTCCATCCAAAGGATATACAAGACGGCTTGGTTGAGGTTACGGACAACGATATTCTCGCCAATGTGCCGTATATGGACGGGTGCAAGCTCTGGTTTGATCATCATTCGAGCGAATCTGAGCGGCTGGGGAAGACGTATTTTGAGGGAGCGGTCCGCATTGCCCCGAGTTGCGCCCGGGTGGTCTACGATTATTACGGGGGCTACGAAAAACTGAGCCGGTTCGAGACGATGGTTCATTTCGTTGACAAAGTTGATTCCGGCAGATTAAATCGGGATGAAATCCTTGACCCCCAGGGCTGGATTTTGCTGGGATTTATTATGGACCCCCGGACTGGATTGGGGCGGTTCAGGAATTTCAGGATCAGCAATTACGATCTGATGAAGGTTCTCGCAAAGGCTTGCGTGGAAAAGTCCATTGACGAGATTCTCGCCATGCCGGACGTAAAAGAGCGGATTGATCTGTATTTTGATCAAGACAAACTCTTCCGAGAGATGCTGAAACAGGAAGTCCGACTTGAGGGCAACGTCATCCTCGCTGATTTGCGGAATCGGGACATGATCTACGCGGGAAACCGCTTCCTTATGTACACTCTTTTCCCGGACCAAAACATTTCGGTATGGGTTATTAACGGCAAGAACAATGAAAACTGCGTCATTACTGTAGGCTACAGCATCAT
Source organism: Spirochaetaceae bacterium (assembly GCA_031257135.1). Lineage (GTDB taxonomy): Bacteria > Spirochaetota > Spirochaetia > Treponematales > Breznakiellaceae > JAITHW01. Next base: position 3,116 of record JAIRPH010000167.1, on the reverse strand, counting down.
CAACAAGACCGCAACCGTAGACGTCGGAAGCCTGATGCTTTCTTACGGCGGAGGCGGTCACCGGCAAGTCGGAACCTGCCAAGTTTCTCTTGCGGATGCTGACCGGATCATCGGGGAAATCGTCGAAAAGTGTAAAGCCTAAATCCTTCAGGGGCGTTTTTTCTGTTTTAATAAAAGTATTTCCTTGCATATATTTTTCTAGTATGGTATACTAAAAATATGAGTTTTGCGAAAAGATTGCTTCAGTATGCGGCTATGGCGTATCTCGCGCTTGCCGCGATGGGGGCTTTCGCTTTTTCAGCAATAGACGATTCTTTTCTTTACGCCGGCGCGGAACATCCTTTGTTTTTGACCGCTGGAGATTCGCAATTTGACTGCTTGGCGATCAGCCCGGCAAAAGATGGCGCGCCGGTCAGGCAGAGTCTGCCTCGTATTATCATGCCTCAAACCCTTCTCGCCGCCTGCGCCGGACTTGTCTGCGGAGCGGTTAAAGGGCTTACAAAAACTATTCCAAAAACAATCAGAAACACTATTCTTCTCAAACTCAGAATCTGATTCCTGTTTTGTCTTCAGCTCGTTTTCTCGATTACCTGCGGTAAAAGGGCGGTTTCGTCCTGTAAACTGCGGCAAAACAGGAGTATCTATGAAACTCTATTGGAAGATTTTCTGGCTGACCCTCGGAATCCTGCTTGGGTTAGCGCTTATCGGCGGCTGTGCAGTATCGGCGCATCAGAAATCCTTGGGGATGTTCTACCAGACAATACAGCTCGTCTTTACGGTTGGTTTCGGCGTATGCGGGTTTGCCGCGCTTATCGTCGTTCCTATTGAATTATATCTTGAAGACAGAAAAGCGGAGGACTCTCGATGAATCTGGGCGATGTTTTCCCGCCTCAGTCGATCAGGCTCAATCTCGTATGCCAAGCGAAAACGGACGCGCTGAACGAACTGATTTCCACGCTGGCGGAAGTTCATCCTGAACTTGACAGAAATACTATTCTCGCCGCGGTGCAGGAACGGGAGGATAAAATGAATACCGGCATTGGTTCCGGGGTTGCCGCGCCCCGGGGGTATTATCCCGGAATTGACGGCGTTTTCGGCGCCCTCGGCATTTCCGCGCAGGGACTAGCCTACGGCGCGCCGGACAATAAACCGGTGCATTGCATCTTTCTGCTTGTTCTCGGAGAAGGTTCGAGAGAAAAGCATTTGCGGATTTTGAACCGGATAATGGCTCTGGTTGATTATGATGCGATACCGCTTATCCGGGATGCGAAAAGCGTCGAAGAGATTCACCGGCTTTTATCCCGCACCGCTTCCAGTTTAGGAGGAATATGATGACTATTCTCGAAATGTTTGAGCAGAGCGCGCTTTTAACGCTGATAGGCATGGCGGTTGTTTTCGGCTTTTTATGGCTGATGATATTCTGCATAAACGCGGCGGCGAAACTGATCCACAAGTTAGGTCTTGATAAAGACATACAGCCGTCTTCAGCCGTGAAACCGCCAAAACCTAAAAGCCCTGCGGAAACGCCGCCCGAAGTTATCGCGGCAATATCAGCGGCCCTTACCGAATACCGCAGAAAGGAAGAGAAGCTATGAAACAGTGGCGACTCTTGTATTGGGCAATTCTTATCGCCGTTACGATAGCCCTAATCGTCCTGTATAAAAGCCGGTTTTAACAGGATGCGCGAACCGGCTGTGCAGAAACGCTATCGGGTTTTTTCACAGCCGGTTCGCTTTTTCCGAATACGCCGATCAGTCCTCCGCCCCTGCTCCGATAACCCTAACCGAGGCAGAAATACTAACCCTCGTCAGATTCACCCATTCATTAAAGATGTTATACCCGATACTCTCAACCGAATCAGGTATGGTAAGGCTTTGCCTATCGGTTTCATGCGTGAAATATTTGTAGGACTTGTATTTGTTTTTCATATAATAGAGTTGTACCGAAACTCTAATGGAGTACAAGGCTACTGTGCATAACCAGATTGCAGGAAAAGTCAATTTTAACAGTGTTACTATTATCCGCGTCTGTTACAATTAATTGTTTTGTCCGTTATATTCGATTTTATCGTTTCACCACCCGCCCCCTTCCGCTCTTCATGGGTCGATAGAAAATCACGTACCCATTCCGCCTCCGCGCCCATCGCGGACACAAAGTTCGATATGGTTGTGAAATGCGATTCCGTGTTTCCCGACAACACTTTTACTATGATATGGTTTTGGCACAATGCCGCTATTTTACGGAAACTGATGATGCCGATGGAATAGCAGTACAGTATGATTTTGAGTAGCACCGCCGGATTGACAGCAGGCGCGCCGGTGAGGTCGTTGGCATACCGGGCGTTGAAGATACTCATATCCATAGTATCGATGAGACGGTCAAGGGTATGCTCGAAGGCGCCGTCTACCAATTGATCGAGGATCGATACGATGAGAAACAGCCATTGCTCTTTCTCCGTTTGTTTGTATTTCGCCATGATACCGCATTATACCCTATGTTATACGCTATTGTCTCTTTTTTCTATAACCTCAACAGGATCGTATGCGCTTCGCCTCCTTGCGTCGCCTTCGGACTACGAAAAAATACACAAAGGGCGCAAGCCCGACTGCGGTTTTTTTCCGGCTATCGGGAAAGCCTATATCGGACTCTTTATAACTCTGATACGGCAGATATTCCTTCTGCTTCCTTTACTGCTTCTTTCCGAGTATATTTAGCATTGAAGGACTCTTTTTTGCAGGCGCGGTTTATGACGGGTTATTGTGTCTTTTACGGCTCTACGGGAAATACGGGTTCTAATGAACCTTCATGTCGGCTCGTAGGCTCTGCCCGCGGACCGAGGGGCGTATTCTTTACCGCTGAAGATCACCAGCGTTATCAACGTGACGGCATAGGGTAGAACTTTGAGAAGAGGAAGAGCAGAGCCTTGATTAGAAGGTCTATGTTAATACTGTTTGAAATACCAAAAAATATCCGTCAAGCCGATGCTTCAATGAAAAGATCGAATATTTTTCCATCTCATATTTATCGAATACTGTTTGAAAACATTTTAAAATTGTTTCTTTTTCTTCTTCAGTAGTATAGGGCGCAATAAAATTAACCGTATTATCTTTAATCTC
>JAIRPH010000131.1 GCA_031257135.1 Spirochaetaceae bacterium | reverse complement strand
GTTAGTTCTTCTACTTTTTTTGCGATTTCCCTCGCGTGATCGGAATCGGGGTACGCGCCCAACGTGCCGAAAACCCCGACATACCGGTTCCGCAGGCTCTTGAGGTACTCTCGCGCCTTTTCATCGGCGTCTCCGCGATCCGCCCAAAAGCCTACCAGCGTCCATTCATCATCGCCGGGAACAGGCTTTTCCTCAATCGCTACAAGCCGCACCTGAACGCCTTGTCCGGTAAATCCCCGGGCGATGCCTTCCGCAATTTTCCGGGTATTTCCGGTCCTGCTGGAATAGACGATTAATCCTTTCTCTATCATGTTAGCCTCATATTATTAAGTTAGTTTTATATTACTAGATTATTCTAATCTAACATAAAAGGTCAAGTTGATTTTTTCTTTTTTTTTAAGTTTTTTTGCTGAAATTAGCATATATCTTGGCATGGTTTTGGCTTGTTCGGCAATCTCTGACGCTTACTTAAAGCGTAAGTAGGCGTCAGATATAATGCGGGATTCCATAAAAGCTGAAGTATTTGACCTTTTGAAACGCGGTATTTGAAGAGTGCGTTAGAATTCTCTTGTGTCTTTTTTTAATATGTGGCATAGTATGGCTATATATGAATCGCAAATTCGGCAAACATAACGGCAGAAAAATTTTTCTTCTTATAGCCTTTATTGCGTGCGTACTGGTGGTGGCGGTACTTAAACTGACGGCTTCAATGATTCTGCCTTTTACCATCTCGATATTTCTTGCTTTCGTTATGAATCCGATGGTTTCGTTTTTGGAAAAGAAAGGGGTCAATCGAATTCTTTCTATTATGTTAGGCGTTTGTATTATTATTATTGGGTTGTATGTGATAGGGGTGGTGTTGTTCGTTTCCGGGCGGTCTATTCTCAGTTTGTATCCGAAATATGAGCGGCGGCTGACTGAAATATATCTTTGGGCGTCAGGTTTTATAGACCTTTCGTATAATGAAAACATGACGTTTTTTGAAAATCTGTGGTCCCAGCTTGGGGTGAGAACTAAAATCATGTCTTTCACCTTTTCTCTTTCTAACGCGTTTATCGGGTTTCTGACCAATGCGTTTATGGTGGTGCTGTTTTTGGTGTTTTTGCTCATTGAATCGGCATATTTTACGGAAAAAATTGAACTCGCCTTTGAGCAAAAATGGTCGGGACAAATAAAGAAGATCAGCGCGGATGTAATTCGGCAGGTCAGCCGTTACCTTTCGGCAAAATTTTTTATTTCTCTTGCAACGGGCGTTCTTGTCGCTATAGGTCTCGCGGCGACAGGGCTTGAGTTTGCGGTGGTTTGGGGGATTATCCAGTTTATCCTTAATTTTATTCCCAACATCGGGAGCATAGCCGCAGGCGGCGGAGCCGTGTTGTTTGCAATGCTTCAGTTTTGGCCCCAGCCCGGACCGATAATCGCGGTAGGATGCATCATGCTTGCGGTAAACATGGTTATCGGCAATATTCTGGAACCTAAAATTATGGGAGATAATTTGGGGATTTCGCCTATTATAATCCTGATATCTTTGATGCTTTGGGGCTGGATTTGGGGTTTTGTCGGCATGATTTTTGCGGTTCCTATGACGGTAATCATCAAAATCCTCTGCGAAAACATTCCCTTTTTGGAACCTCTCTCTATCCTGCTCGGTTCCCGAAAAGCGACTATGTCGAAAAAAGTGGAATTGGAAAGTATGAAACTACTTGGTTAGGAATGATGAAAAAAAAGGGGTTGGCATATTTTTTTTATTTCATTATACTACTGGTATTAAGGAGAAATTCAGTATGAGAAAACGATATGCCTTTATCGGGTGTATTCTCGCCTTAACCGCGATAATCCCTAACGAGCTGATTGCTCAGAGAAAGGTTACGATTAAACTTGCATCTATGGCTCCTGAAAATACGCCGTGGGGAGACGCCCTTAATCGGATGTCCAGAGCTTGGGCGGAAGTAAGCAATGGACAAGTAGAACTGCGGGTCTACCATAACGGCGTTGTGGGAGAAGAGGGAGACGTACTCCAGAAGCTCAAGTTAAATCAGATTCAGGCGGCGGTGCTGACCTCTTTCGGAATTAACCAGATTTCCCCGGAAGTTATGACGCTCAGCGCGCCGTTTTTTATCCGAAACGACGATGAATTAAAAGCCGTTCTTGACGCGCTCAAGCCGGAATTAGAATCGAGAATAAACGCAAAAGGATTTCAGACCTTGACGTGGGCTAAATCGGGGTGGGTGAAAATCTTTTCAAAAACTCCGGTGTTTGTTCCGGCGGACCTAAAACGTATGAAAATGGGAACCAATCCGGATGCCGCCGAATTAACCCACGCGTTTACGGCTATGGGCTATCAAATGGTGCCTATCGGCGGAAACGATATTTTGATAGCGCTTAACAGCAACCAGATTCAGGCGCTCTATCAAAGTCCGTTAATAGTCGGAGCCCTTCAGATTTTCGGAGTGGCAAAAAATATGGCTTCTATTAATGTCGCTCCGTTTATGGCGGGAATTTTCCTTAACCAGCGGGCGTGGCGTTCGATTCCGGACCAATATAAAAGCGAGATCATTCGGCGGTCTGACCTTATTGCCAGAGATATTGACGTGTCTGTCACCCGTCTTGAAGCGGACGCGGTAAAAACCATGACCGGCTATGGGTTGACGGTTAATCAGATCAGCCCGAACCAAGAGCAGGAATGGTACAACGATGTGGAACGGAGTATGGACGCTCTGTTAGGAACCGCCTTCGACCGAGATATCTATAGAAGAGTTCAGAACATATTGGCGGACTATCGGGGCAGAAAAAGGTAAGCCTTAATTATGGAAGAACAAGCTCGCCGGAAGGAAGGCGTACTCTATACTATTGAACAAGTTTTGTGTTACGGATCGCTGATCGGTCTTGCCTTAGTGCCGGCGGCATCGTCGGTTGTCCGGCTTCTATTCAAAACCGGAATATCCGATGCTACCGGCATGATGAATCATCTTCTGCTGGAGGTGGGGCTTTTTTCAGGAATGATCACTACCAAAACCGGGGAGCATCTTTCTATTGCGCTGGTTCAGAACTTCTGTCCTAGTACGATTAAAACCCGGATATCGATAGTTACCAGCCTATTGTCCGCTTTTATTTTGACGATTATTGCGTTCAGCGCGGCGTCTTTTGTAAAAATCGGTCTTTCTCCGTGGAAAATGATAGGGTTTATTCCGAATCAAGTGTTCGCGCTGATCATACCTATCGGCTACGGGGCGATGGCTGTCCGCTTTGCCCGAAGGACTCAGGTCAAAGGCGCCGCCCGGATCATGCCGGTTCTGGCGATCCTTTTGGGAACGGCTTGTTCTTTTCCAATGATTGCGAAAATAATCTGGGGTTTTGATACGCCGGACTGGGCGTACGATCTGGGGGAACAGTTTTCCGTCTTTGCGGATTACCTTAAAATCCCTGTAGCGGTTGTATTAATTATCGCGGCTTTAGCGGGCGCGCCCTTATTTGTCGTCCTCGGCGGACTGGCGATCCTCCTGATTCAAGCCTCTCCGGGAGGCGAGATCGATGTGGTGGCGAATCAGGTCTATATTACCCTCACCAAAGACAGTTTCATTGCGATTCCTCTTTTTACGCTGACCGGGTTCTTTTTATCCGAAAGCAAGGCGGGGGAACGTCTGGTACAAACTTTTAAAAGTCTTTTCAGTTGGATACCCGGAGGCATGATTATTGCCACGGTGGTTATCTGCGCGTTTTTTACCTCTTTTACCGGGGCTTCGGGGGTGACCATTTTAGCCCTCGGAGGGATTCTCCACACGATTTTGAAGGATGTGCGGTATCCCGATCGGTTTTCCATCGGACTGCTGACCTCGGTAGGAAGCATCGGATTGCTGTTTCCGCCTAGTATTCCCATTATCCTAGTGGGGACCGCCAGTCAGACTAATATCATCCATGTATTTCTGGGGGGCATACTGCCGGGGGTGATACTCGTCATTGCGGTTATTGTATTTGGAATTATCGCGTCGGTTAAAACAAAGATACCTATTGAACCTTTTGAGCTGAAAAAAGCCGGGATTGCGCTGAAAAATTCTGTTTTTGAGATGCTTCTTCCGTTTTTGCTTATTGCCGGTTATTTTTCCGGGATTCTTTCGCTGGTGGAGATCGGCGCGGCCGCGGTATTCTATGTTTTTATTGTGGAGGTTTGCATTAACCGAGACCTCTCGCTGAGAGACGTCCCTAAGGTATTCGCCAAAGCGGTTCCCATCATCGGCGGAGTCCTCTCGATTCTCGCGCTGTCTCAGGCGTTATCTTATTACATCGTAGACACTCAAGCTCCGGAAAATCTGGTTCATTGGATGCATACCGCAATTCAATCGAAATATATTTTTCTTCTGCTCCTCAACGTTACGCTTTTGGTGGTGGGCTGTCTCATGGATATTTTTTCAGCGATCTTGATTGTTTTACCGCTGGTTATTCCTTTGGGGCAGGCTTACGGCATTGATCCGGTGCATTTGGGGATTATTTTCATTACCAATCTGGAAGTTGGGTTTCTCACTCCGCCGGTCGGCATGAACCTCTTCCTTGCATCCTATCGCTTCAAAAAGCCTTTTATTGAGATATGCCGGGATGTATTTCCGTTTCTGTTTATTCAGTTTGCGGTGGTTCTCTTGGTGACTTACGCGCCGTGGTTTTCAACGTTCTTGGTGCGGCTTTTTGCGTCGAATCCTTGAACGGCTCCCTTCCAGCGAACCTTTACTCCGCAGAAACCCAGAATAGTAAGAAACGTAAAATACATGGGGGTAAAAATCAGCTGGATGATGTATGCCGGGACGCCTTTTTTGGGGAGCGCGCCGCCGAACAAGGCGAGGGTAGCGATGGTATTCATCGTCATGGCGAGCATCACCGCCGCAGTGAGGGTCCACAGCGAAGGGATAAACGGGAGAAACGGAATCGCGAGGATTCCCAGAGCAATCGTTATCATAAGGAACCCGAAATTAAACCGAGTTGAGCGGTCTGGGCTGAAGAGACCGCCGTTATTCCAGCGGAGGGTCTGGTTGATCAATGCCTTCCATGTTTGTTCTCCGCCGGTCATCACGAAGACGTCCTCGCCGATGGCGGAGCGGACATGGTAGTCCGATCTGATTCGGGAGACGAGCGCGGCGTCTTCGGTCGGGGAAACCGGTACCGAGTCGTAGCCCCCGATTGCGTCGAGGGCAGACCGCCGGAGAATCAGGTTGTTGCCGAATCCGCCGCCGGCGGCTCCTATGCCGGTAGACCCTGCAAGATACATATATCGTACCGCATGATCGAAACATTGGTAGAGGTGAAAAAACCCTTTCCCGCCGGATATTTTAAACACCGGTCCTATGACCGCGCCGGTTCGAGGGTCTGCCATTCGTTTTACCATAGCGGAAATCCACTGAGGCGGAACCTCGCAGTCCGCGTCGGTGAAGAGCAGGAAATCTCCGGAGGCGTTTTCAATGCCTCTGCTTAGGGCGTACTGCTTATGATTCGGTCCGGGATTTTCTTGCAGGCTGATAATTTTACCCGGAAGCGTCTCCGGCACGAAGGCGCGGAGTATCTCCATGCCTGCGTCTGAGGACCGGTCGTCGATAAAGACGTATTCCGCCGCGGGATAGTCCTGTGAGGACAGGCTCCGGATCAGCCCGTGGAGACGGGATTCCTCATTGTGGATGGGGACAATCACCGAAACCCTGGGAAGCGAGGAAGCAAAGCCCGCTGTGTACGCCCGGCGATCCCGCCGCCGTTCCAGAAACAGCCCGATCATCAAAGCGCAGTGCAGACCCACAAAAACAGCGAAAAAACCAAACCGAAACAGGTCATATATAAAAAAAATCACAAAAACACCGTTTCCCTCTTGATTAAGTATAGACGATTTAGTATCTTTATTTAAGACAATAAACAGCGGGGATATAGCTCAGTTGGTAGAGCGATAGGTTCGCAATCTATAGGTCAGGGGTTCGAATCCCCTTATCTCCACGTTGTATCTTTTTTCCTAAAATAACGCCTTCATCTGTCCCGCTTCGGCGGATTTAATTTCCTCTGGAATACGGAATGTCCCTATTGATTTTTTTTCTTAGCCTGCTATTATTTTTCTATATGGAAAAAAGATTTTCTGAAAAAACGCTAAAGTCCCTTGTAACAACCGCGCCGATACGCCGATACGCCGATACGCCGATACGCCGATACGCCGATACGCCGATACGCCGATACGCCGATACGCCGCCTTTATCAGTCTAGTATATTCCGCCTAAGTCTGCAAATATTCAGCCTTCTGCGCTTTTGGGCTTTCCGCGATGCCGGGAGGCTCTCATTTCATGGTACGAACTTTTCCCATCATGCTAGGAGAGGCTCATTTCATGGTACGAACTTTTCCCATCATGCTAGAAGAATCTCGTACCATGATACGAACATCTCCCAGCATAGGGGGAAACCTTCCCGGCAGAGCGGCGGGATGGCAAAACGGGTCTGCCGGGACTATTCCGGCGGATTTATACATAAAAGGAGATAAGAAACAGATGATCGAAGCTCAGAAAATCGTGGCGGACTATTGCGGACGCTTGCGGGAAGCGGTACAGGACGCGGAATTGCCCGAAACCCTCACGGGACGCATCGCGCCCCTTGCGGAAGAAGCCCGGGAGCGGGAACTGGTCGTCCCGGTAATCGGCGCGTTCAGCGCGGGCAAGTCCAGCATGATCAACACCCTGATCGGACGTGAG
>JAIRPH010000067.1 GCA_031257135.1 Spirochaetaceae bacterium | reverse complement strand
TCTTCGATTCTGCGTATCAGCTCCAGCGGAAGCCCGCTTCGTTCCGCGAGGGTCTCCCGCTCGACCTTGTAGGTCTTGCGTAACTCGATGATCCGTTCACCGGGGGTATGTTTCGCTGTCATACCCGCATCATACCAAAGACGCCCCGGCGATTCAAGCCTCTCCCGCCGCGCCCAGCAGGTGTCGGCTCTGGCGTCAGAAGCGTGCAGGGCAAGCGTCTCCGTATCGTTTTCGCGGACAAACCGCAGGTGTCAGACACCAAACCCGGACGCTGACGGAACCGCCGGATCGGGCTTGGCTGTTCAGAGGGATTTTTCCATTTCCCTGAGTTTTTCTTCTATTATTTGTCCCATACTGGTTTTTATGTCTTCCAAAGCCGCCTTCAGGTAAATTTTCATGGTCTCAGGCAGGTCGATTTCCTGGGCGAACAAAGCGATAGTATCTACGCCAAGAGCGGAAGCGATCCGCTCAAGCATTTCTGGGGAAGGAAAATTATTTTTTGTCTCAATCATGCCTATATAGTGACTGCTGGTATTTACTTTTTCCGCCAGCTTGGCTTGAGACAAACCGAGCGCGCTTCGGTAGGACTTCATATTTTTTGCGAGGACTTCTCTTATATTTGTCATATTCCGCTGTATGCCTTTTTTTATTGTAATGGCTGAAAGGATATTGACAAACTATGTATTTCTATTATATTATACTATGTATTAGATAGTTATAAAATTTTAAACCAACTATCGCCCTGATTGTGTATTAATCAATAGGGTAAAATATGCCTCTGCGGGCGGGTATATTTTTTTAGGGACGAAAAAGGACAGGATCAGCGTTTCTTGCGGAAACCGCTACGCCTTTCCAACTAGTTCTTCCCAAATATTTAAGGAGGTTTTTGTGAAAAGCAGGAAGAATGTAAAAAATGCGTGTAGGTTCGGCGCGACGGTTATTGCCCTCGCTCTGATTGCAGGGTGCGCGTCATCCGGGTCCAGCGGGCAGGCGTCATCCGCGGTGGTGGAAAATTTTACCGCCGCGGTCAAGGCAGGCAAATTCTCTAAAGCAGAAAAGATCATCAAAAAGCGGTCCCGCAAATGGTCAGTTCGGGATCAGGGCTTCGCTTGGTTCAATGCGGTCCTATACGCTAAAGAAATAAGCAACAGCAACCGTCTGCGGGCCGCTCAGTTGCTGAAAGAATACAATGTCTCTTGGGACGATTGGAGGTTGTCGTTGGCGATTAGCTTTGATGGTTCAGTGGAGCTTGCCCGGTATCTTGCCTCAGCGGGACTGCCGTTATCCGGCGCGGCTGAAGCCGCTCTCAGTAAAGGGTTCAGCGACGAGGATGTGCAGTTTTTCTTAGATAAGAGCGCGGCATCTGATCTGAAATGGGCGATTCATACGGCCGCACAGAAACGGCGGTGGAATTTTATTCCCCTTTTGATCGCAAAAGCCGATGCCGATGCGGTAAACACTCGTACAACCAGAGATGAGCATACGTCCGCGGGAAATTCTTGGGAATTTGATCCGGCGGACAGCCGGACCGCACTGATGTTTGCCGCGGAAGCGGGCAATTTTCCTTCGGTGCAGGCTTTAGTGCAGGCTGGCGCGAAGGTCAACCTCCGAGGCGACGACGGTGAAACCGCCGCGTCCCTCGCGTATAACAAAGGCGAAACCGACATCTACAATTACCTCAAAGCGAACGGAGCAGTTGATTTCGATCCACTTCCGGCTCGTCCGCAGGCGCAGTCCACTCCCGCCCCTGCCCCGAGTTACGGCGGTTCGTCTTCGCCTTCGTATACGTCCACGCCGGCTCCTGCGCCTGTGCAGTCCGCGACATGGTCCCTCGGCAGTATGGGCGGCGCAAAGGACCTCGGAGGTATGTGGTATTCTTCAGTGGGACGCAACTATTGGATGAATCTAACCGGCTCTGGTTTAAGCGGAAGCGTGATTCTCAACGCCAACGGACGTCAGTCAATCGGGCAGGCTTCTATTTCTGGGGACCAGCTGAATCTATACATCACTGCCGGACCATTCGTAGGACAGCAATTCTCCTACACGATTGTGAATAACAAACTGCTTCAAGGCTCAGGAGAAAATTTTTACCGCTACTAACCCGGACGGGGCGAGGTATGGACGCGCCCCTTTTCAAGTATTTCCCGCCGCTGAGACGGCGATGAAAGAACGCGTCCCCTAGTGGATGCGGAAATAACGAGGGTTCCGCAGGTAAAACCCGGTCCTGATGGGTTCGGACTGGAACGCTCAAATCGAGGTTTTTTATGAAAAAGAGGATTGTCTTGGGCGCATTGATCTTGGCTCTGGTCAGCGTGTTCGCGTTTGCGGCATCCGGGGAAATCAAGAACGTCAAATGGACATGGGAGGTCAATGATGACCTCATTTATGTCACCAACCGCGATAAGGCTGATCACACCTTAAACTTGGCGGTCAGCATTAAATCGGGAACCGCAGGGTACGAAAGCTGTGTCAACGCCGAAATCGACGTTAAGGCGGGCAAATCGGCGACGTGGAACGTCAAAGAGCGAATCGGACGAAGCGCATCTATCATAGGCGTCAGCACGACAACTTGCAAATAACGGCGGTCCAGCCGAATCTCTTTAAGTGTCAGACGCGGCGCGTCTGACCTATTTTATTATATAGGTACTTCCGCAAATGGTTATTTCTTCATAGACATTAAGATTTTTTTCTACTATGCTTCTAGTATGAAAATAGGTATGAATATCAGCAGGAAAATTTTCGGACTGCTTTCATCAGGAGAAAAGGTATATTTGTATACCCTTACTTTGGGGGATTTATCTCTATCGGTTTCATCTTTTGGGGCAACGCTGACTTCTCTGTATGCGCCTTCCCGTAAAGCCGGCAAAGAGGATATCCTGCTAGGCTACTCTACTCTGGAAGCCTATACTCATAACATCCCGTTTCTCGGGGTTACGGTTGGACGTTTTGCCAACCGTATCGGAAACGCCCGGTTTTCCCTCGCAGGCAAAGCGTATACGCTCTACAAAAATAACGGCGAAAACTGCCTGCACGGCGGACGCCGGGGCTTCGATAAACTTCTTTGGAACAGCGAGGCTTATGAAGAACGGGACGGCATTTTCGTCCGCTTCGAGCTTGAAAGCCTTGACGGCGACGAAGGGTTTCCGGGGAATCTCAAAGCCGCGGTGTGCTACGGGCTTACCAAGTCTAACGAAGTCATTGCCGATTATCAGGCTACGGTTGACGCCTCCTGTCCGGTTAATCTGACCAACCACGCCTATTTCAACCTCGCCGGGGAAGGAAACGGCGATATCCTTTCCCATGAGGTTTTGTTGCACGCAGATTCCTATATACCGGTAGATGCTACGCAGATTCCTACCGGAGAAATCGCGCCGGTTCAGGGGACTCCCTTTGATTTCAGGACCCGCAAGCCGATCAGACGGGATTTCGGCGCGTTAGACCGAGGATACGATCACTGCTTCGTCGTGGACGGCAAACCCGGGAAACTGCGCCCGGCCGCCGAAGTATTCGAGCCGAGTTCAGGCAGGACCCTGCGGGTTTTCACCACTCAGCCGGGGGTTCAGTTTTATACCGGCAATAATATAGACCTCATTCAGGGTAAAGCCGGATCGGTCTACCGGAAGCACAGCGGGTTCTGTCTCGAAACCCAGCATTTCCCGGATTCTCCGAATCAGCCTCAGTTTCCCTCGGCGGTTTTCGGTCCAAGTCGGGAATACCACGAAAAAAGCGTGTTCGCCTTAGACTGGTAATTTTTAACAAAGACCCGGATATAATAGAAAAAAATAATAATAAAGCAAAAAAGCCCGATAATAAAGCAGTATTAGATATTGCAAAAAGAAACGAGATAAGCTATGATTGAAAAGTATATCTGGGATACCGCTTGTAGTGTATACAAGTATTTGATAAAAAACTGCCGGGAATCCCAAACGTTGTTTGAGAAGGCAGAGGCGAAATCTGAGTAAAGGGGGAAGCCTACTAACATTAGTAGC
>JAIRPH010000050.1 GCA_031257135.1 Spirochaetaceae bacterium | reverse complement strand
CTTTAGGTTGCGCTATGGCCGCGGCTGTCGCCGCCGGCATTTACCCGGACTACAACTCCGCCGCTTCTGCAATGGTTCGCATAGCTCCTCCGGTATATCCGAACCCAAAATTAGCGGCGATATACCGTTCCAAATACGAAACCTATACCGCGGTCTGCGGCGCGCTGGACGGCGTCTGGAACCGCTTCGAGGTTTGATATGCCCGCCTATAAACTCGGTCTTTATGAAAAGGCAATGCCCGGAAATCTATCGCTTGTAGAAAAACTAACGGCAGTACCCGAAGGTGGATACGATTTTTTGGAACTCTCGATAGACGAGACTGATGAAAAACTCGCCCGTCTTGACTGGACTGATGCGGAAATACATCAAGCGCGCCGCAGTATTGAACATACCGGTACGCCGATTACATCAATCTGTCTCAGCGCGCATCGGCGTTTTCCCCTAGGCGATCCGGATAAAGTCGTCCGGGATCAAAGCATTGCAATCATGGAGAAAGCGATTCTACTCGCCGCCCGTCTGGGAGTACGCATTATCCAAATCGCGGGATACGATGTTTACTATAAACCAAGCACCGATGCTACCTGCGCTTTTTTCGCTGAAAATCTTGCCCGATCCGCGGAAGCCGCCGCCTGCTTAGGAATTATGCTTGCCTTTGAAACTATGGAAACGCCCTTCATTAATACCGTGGAAAAGGCAATCCGTTGGGTCAATAAGATTAATTCTCCTTTTCTTGCGGTATATCCTGATTTAGGTAATATCACCTGCGCCGCGGCGGGAGACAGTAATCGTGTGCAGGCTGATCTTGAAAGCGGACGAGGACATATCGCCGCGTTGCACCTCAAAGAGACAAAACCCGGCATCTTCCGGGAAGTTCTCTATGGTACAGGTCATGTTAATTTTTCCGAGGGCGTAAAAACCGCATGGAACCTCGGAGTACGGTCGTTTACCGCTGAATTCTGGTGGACAGCCGGAGCCTCCGCAGAATGGAAAGTCATCTTACAGCGTAACAATCAATTCCTCCGAAAATTTTTTGAAAACAGAAAAGCGATGCAGACCGAAACGGAACAGAAAAGAAGTGAAATACTCCGGTAGAGGCGCGGTAATATTTGGCGGGAACCCTTCAATAGGCTCGGCGAAGACGAGCCGGACTGCATGAAGCAGAAGCTGTTTAAGCCCGGCGGACTTTCGGAGAGATTTGTTCAGCGCAAAATCTCCGTATTTATCATCTCCCAAAACGGGATTCCCGATCCCCGCCAAGTGCCGGCGGATCTGATGCATCCGTCCGGTGCCAAGCTCCAGCTCCAGCAGGGAAAACCCTTGATGTTCTGATAGACGTTTGTAAGCGGTCTCGGACTGCTTGGTCATACCGCGGACATCCAGATCGAGGCGTATAACTCCTGAATCATGCGGAGGACTGCCGGCGCATATCGCAAGGTATTGCTTGGCGATTC
The DNA here is from genome assembly GCA_031257135.1 of Spirochaetaceae bacterium. GTDB lineage: Bacteria > Spirochaetota > Spirochaetia > Treponematales > Breznakiellaceae > JAITHW01. Next base: position 5,682 of record JAIRPH010000050.1, on the reverse strand, counting down.
CCTTTCCGCGGGAAAAGATCGCGGAAAACCGGACCGCCGCCGCTTTATGCTTGGCTACCAAGATAATGCCGGAGGTGTCTTTGTCCAGCCGATGTACTAACAAAGGGCGCGGAAACCGGGTTTCCGTAAGAAGCCGATCCAGCGAAACCTTGACCGAGGCTCCGCCCTGCACCGGCAGTCCCGCGGGTTTATTGAAGACAATACCGTCGTCGTTTTCAAAGAGTATGGGGATATCTTTCATGCTTTTTCTTTAATATACTAAAATCTGTCGATGATTATAGTATCATGTATGCTACAAAAGTTCCGGCGATTCCCCGCCGGTTGTGGATAGGTTTGTTTGTAAGCGTATTTCCGGCGTTGGTATCCGCATCGCCTTTGGCTTCGGCGTGGGGATTCCAAATCGATCTTCCTGAAGAGTACCGCTATGTCGGCGGAGACGGCAGAGACCGGTTCTCCTTTCAGTCTTCCGCAGGTACGGTTTTTGACCTCAGAATATATCCGGGAAGCGCCTACCCTTCAGTACACGCTTTAATAGAAGACATTCAGCGGCGTTTGAAGAACCAAGGAACCTCAGAAGGCTTTGAATATCGGAAAAAGCAAGCCGAAATCCTGCAATTACGATTTTCCGCAGGAACCGGTATATCCGAAGGCTGGGGGCTATGCGTAGAAATGGACCGTCCCGCAAGTTCGGGAGATCGGGGTAAGCCGTTACTGCTCGCCCTTGCGTACGGACCTTCCGGCAGGGAAGATTTACAGATGCTTCATTTTTCCGCGCTGGATTCCATCGCTCCTACTCAGGCGGATCGGCATACGCCGGGTCCCATCACAGAGTATCTGTATCCTCGGAACAAGCAGAAGTACGCTCCTCTGGCAGGGCTTAATGCGGAGGCTTTGATAGACGAAGACGACGCGGAAGCCGCCCAATACTTGGTAGACCGGGAATTCCAGATACTTAGGCGGTATGCGAATTCTTCGGCTTGGAAGGAAGCCTGGAGCCGGTTCTATCGAGCCATTTATCGGGATTCTTTTGACCGGCTGGCGCATATCGCCTTTGTTCTGGAACGGGAATGGAACATTCCCTCTTTAGAAAACCGGGACCTTGCGGGCAAAGCCTTAGAGTGGGTTCAATCGTTTCAATATGAGCGGAATCTCATAGGCAGTGATTTCGTTAATCTCGTCACCGCCGCTACGGAAGGACGAGGAGACTGCGACAGCCGCGCTATGTTGTGGGCTATTATTCTTGAACAGGCGAATATTCCTTCGGCAATTATGGTATCTGTCCAATACAAGCACGCTATGGGATTGGCGGAATTGCCCGGCGTCGGCGCTCATTTTCCTTTTGCCGGAAAATCATGGCTTGTAGCGGAAACCACCGCCGATGTTCCAGTAGGGCTTATCTCCGCCAATACGAGCGACAGCGCCTACTGGATGGGCATAGCCTTTGAGTAGCCGCTAACGGCGGCTATTCTTCCCAGAAATCTTGACGCCGTCTGACTTTGACGTGCCGCTTATAGGGCGGTTCGCCGGCGTCGTCCTGACGGTTGGGCGTGTAAGGTTCCCGGTTTTTATAGTCTCCTCTGCCGGATTCGGAAGGCTGTTCGTTATAGTCTCGGTCCACTCGAAATAAGGCTGATCGGTTTCGTTTGCGTTCCCGGACCTGCCGTTCCAATACCCGCAGAGATTCTTCAAATCCTGTAAGGAATTCTTTCAGGTCCTCTGCAAAGAGAATCACCGATTGGCGTTCAAAGCCGCTTCCTCCTTCTCCTCGATTTTTGCTTTCGACAATGTTAAGATATAAATCTCCCATTCGGTTTTCTTTCACATTGAAAAAATACGTTCTATTTTGTAATTGAACCTTTGTTGAAAATATCTCTCCCCGTATACCCATCGCTTCGTCCTCCATTGAATCTAGTTCGCCGAACTTAGTTCATCGAACTTAGTTCATCGAACTTAGTTCGTCCGCTTCGATAACCATGCGCCTCTGCCATTCGATGAGGTCTCGCTCCAGCCGAGGATCGGAACCTTCCGCATCAGCCATAACCCGGAATACCGGTTCGGTAGCGGAACCGCGCATCCAAATCCACGCCGTCTGATTACCTAAATTATTGGTAAAGGCGATTTTCAGTCCTCCTTTGCCAGCCTCGCTGAAACGGGAAATCCCCCGCCGTTCTTCCATCCCTTTATACCAGGACGCTTCCCAACCCTGTATATTGTAACGGGTCTGCAACTGTTCTTTCCGCTCCTCCCATGCTTTCAAAAACACCTTTTGATACCGGTCTTTCAATACTTCATGATCCTTCGTTTTGACGTGCAGAGCCGCTTCCGGCGTGTAGGAACCAGTCGTAATAAACGCCGGAAGAGAGGCTACTATATCGGACAGAGAAAAATCGTTCCGATACGATTCAGCCTGATCCGAGCGGTTGAGCCACAGCTCGTAAAATCCCTTTTTGCGGTCGTTTCCTCGAAGGGTCAGCAGTTTTACCAGAGCCATCACCGTATTAATTGGGTCCCGAACCGCCGAGGGATGAGTTATGTTGCCGCCCGCGGATCCCTCGCCTAAAATCCGCACGATATATCCCTGCTCCCGCAGACGCCGCGCAAGCCCGACGACGTTGGGTTCGCCCACCTCCGCCCGGAAAACCGAAACGCCGAAAAAACCGGCGATTCGGTCGATACGCATGGATGTGGGATCGTTTACTACAACCGCAATTTTATCCAACGTCTTTCCTTCGGCGTCATATCGAAGCGTTCCAGTCCAGACCAGATGAGCCAGCTCCCCGATGCAGGCAAGCGCGAAAACCTCCTGCGCCTCAAGGCTCCGGGCTTTTTTCGCTCCTTGGTCCCAGATAACCAGATTGCCCCGATCTCCGTCGCAGTCCGGCACATAACCTAAGATCGTCTCCGGATGTTCCCGGCGCGTCTCTTCGAGAAACCGCCGGCAGGGTTCCAAAGAATCCCCTTCCGGTACGATCCGGTGAGCGATTGCTCCGGGCTTATCGTTTATAGCGTAACAGCGAATCCCCATACGAGAGAAAAACTGCCGATCGATAGATACTGTCCGGGCAGACCCATTGAAATCAACGGCGATTCCGAGGGGATTCAGGCGCAGTCCTTCAGTAAGAGCGTTGAAAAGCTCTGAAGGTCCTGTTTTTCCCTCAAGACCGAATACCACTTCCTGCGTAAAGGCAAGATACGCGTTATAGGCTTCTTCTTTGATGCGATACGCGTTGCGGTAAACCCGGTCTATAACGTTTTGGTCAGCCCGGTTCGCTAAAGCGGCAACCCGGGCGATGCGGTCAGGAGCCGCCATGAACGCTCGAAAACCCGCCAGCAGTTGAGACGCCTCCTCTGGAGACAGAACGCCTCCGTCGGTACGCCCGAATTTAAGCCCGTTATGCCCGATAGGATTATGGCTTGCCGAAATATACACAAAACCGTCGGCTTTGCCTGCGTTTCCTGCGGTTCTGGCATAAGCCATAATCTCCGGAGCCGCGGTAACATTCGCGAAGGCTACTTCGCAGGCTTCAGCGGCGAAGGCGCGAATCATCGCTTCCGCGATTGCGCCGCCGGTGGGTCTCGTATCCATGCCGACGATGATTACCGGATGTTCTTTGCCGGTTTTCAGATAATCCGCAAAAACCTTTGCGGCAACGGAAACAATCACGGTATGAGCGGCGGAAATAGTTTTGACGGAACTTTCCTCATTGCCGTCGCCGGCAAACACTCCCCGCCAGCCTGAAGGCGAAAGAATCATCTTCGCCAAGGCATCATCCAACGAGGACTCATCTTCTCTGAGAAATATGGTCTGCGGATGAGAACTGTCTCTCGTACCCATCAAACTGCTCCTTTGCCCGGTCTATTCCGCGGCTTCTACAGCTTCGGAAACAAACAAGGTGGTCAAAAAGGTAAACACTACAGCCTGAATAAGACCGTCGAAAAAGTCAAAATATATTGATAATATTGTAGGAATTACAATCGGAACCGGGAGGGACTCCTCTATAAGAAGCATGATGATAAAGCCGCCCAGAATATTACCGAAAAGCCGGAGACACAGCGATAAAGGGCGGATAATATATTCCAAGAGATTAAAGGGTAGCATCATCGGCGCAGGCTGAAAGAGCTTGAGGAACCAGCCTTTTAGCCCTCTTGCCCGCAGTCCGCCGAATAAGACCAGCAGAATCGATAAAACCGCCAAAGCCGCGGTGAAGTTAATGTCCCGGGCCGGAGGCTTGATCGTAAAGGGCGCCTCAATATGAAAGGCGGAAATCGAAAGCGGTGAAATCGCCGGTATAATGTTCGCAACGAGGAGGAATAGAAATATCGTCCCCACGTACGGTCCATACGCCTTAGCCCGATGTCCGAAATACTCATGGGAAAAATTGTTCAGAAATTCGACAGCCGCCTCTAGGAATATTTGCGGACCTTTCGGTATTTCTTTCAGGTTACGGGTCAGCGCAAGGGAAGCGATTATCAAAATTCCCATAACGACCCATGAAACCGCTACTGTTTCATTTATATCAATGGCGGTCAACGTTTTGCCGAAAAGCGTGATAGCCATCCCCTCGGGCAAGGGGATAGACAGGACCGTTTTGAATTCTGTCAAGGACGCTCGTATATCCATGATTTACCTTACATATCATGTATCATAACATTGATCAAGCCTTTTCGTTGTTTTTAAAGAAAAAATCGTCTCGGAAGTATTTTTTTAACAATTCTTCGGAAACCGCGTCTTTTTTGTTCATGTGGGTATAGGTTTCTTCCAGAAAGCCTTTGGTCACGTAGAAACACCCTAAGATGAAAAATTCCGCTACTTTGGTAATTATCCCCATAGCGGTATACATTTGGACGGGGTTATCATGCACAAAGTCGGTCATAAGGTACTCGATTACCGTCTGTTCAGCCAAATTGATCCCGTAGAGGGTTTCGGAAATCGAAAAATTACTCCGCATCTGCTCTTTCCCCAAGACGACAAAGAAATTTCCCACTATCGAGCGATCTAAACCGCGATCCAGCGTCCGGGCAACTAAGGGATATAAGCTATTATTCAGCTCGATCAGCCTAGCATCGTCCAAGGCGTTGTACTGTTTAAGCTGGGTTGCCTTGCGGATTTTATCCTTCCACCGGACCGCCAAGTTCCGGGCGTTGAAATTCAAACTATTTATCAGAATACTATCTACCATAAACGCAGTATACCATACTGATTCACAATATGCAAGCGGAAACTGCCCGGCAATTCTCATTTACGTCGGCGTAACGCTTTGTATTATAAGAAATTAAACAAAAAATCGCTGACAAAAACGTTTTCTGTTGGTAAGTTTGGAATCGAATATCGGCTTCCAGCAGGTCCGCTACGCTTGACGAGCGTCCGAGTCCCCGAAGGGTATCTGCTAAAAGATATGATCGATTCCGAGAGACTTGCCGATTTTTTTAAATTTTTTTAAAAAAAGAAGATAATCTGTTGATAAAACTATGATAGATGGTATATAGTTATTTCTATGAATAGAAAGTTCATCATAGCAAAAAATAACCGCTTACTGACGCCTTGCGGATTCCATGCCGTTAGGATGAGGGCAGACCTCGCCCTTTGCGCCCCGCGCTTGCGCCCCGCGCTTGCGCCCCGCGCTTGCGCCCCGCGCTTGCGCCCCGCGCTTGCGCCCCGCGCTTGCGCCCCGCGCAAATTAT
>JAIRPH010000002.1 GCA_031257135.1 Spirochaetaceae bacterium | reverse complement strand
ATCATCGAGCTTGCCCGGGATCGGAACATTCAGGTGACCGAGCGGAAGATAAGCATCGACGAAGTGTTGAGCGAAGGGAAAGAATGTTTTGTCAGCGGCACTGCGGCCGGCGCGACGCCAATTGGGTCTCTGACGTATCAGGGGAAGAAGACGGTATTCAACGGCGGCGCGGTCGGGGAACTCACCGCGGAGATGCGGGATACCCTCAAAGGCATCCAATACGGAACCCTCCCTGACACAAAAGGCTGGATGCTGACCATCGAGTAACCCGGCGTTATCCGCTGGAGGATAGGCGTTTCAAAAACGACTTGGTCCGCTCCTGTTGCGGATGGTCGATAACTTCAGCGGCAGGACCTTCTTCGATAAACGCCCCGCCGTCCATAAACAGTACCCGGTCAGCGACTTCCCGGGCGAAAGCCATTTCGTGCGTTACGATAACCATAGTCATTTTTTCCGCGGCAAGCGTGCGGATGACCTTGAGTATCTCGCCGGTCAGTTCCGGGTCCAGCGCGCTGGTAGGCTCGTCGAAGAATAGCACTTCCGGGTCCAGCGCGAGAGCCCGGGCGATGGATACTCTCTGCTGTTGTCCGCCGGATAATTCGCAGGGGTAAGACGAGGCTTTTTCAGGAAGCCCCATCTTTTCCAGCAAAGCCATGCCCCGGGCTTCGGCGTCCGCCTTAGGTCGTCCTACTACATGAATCTGAGCTTCCGTGATGTTCCGTAAACAGGAAAAATGAGGAAAAAGATTGAAATTCTGAAACACTAGACCGACTTTAAGGCAAACCCGGCGGAGAACCTCCGGCTGGGCGTAGACGCCGTCTTTCACCATAACCGAACCGGCTAAGGTAATATCGCCTCCGTCAACCTGTTCCAGATGAGTTATAGACCTCAGCAGGGTAGACTTTCCCGACCCCGAAGGACCGATAATCGCAACGACTTCTCCTCGGCTCACGGTAAAGGATATATTTTTGAGAACCTGAAGGCGTTTATAGGATTTGGATAATTTTTCAACCCTGATTATTTCCATATTTTACCTGCTCCGTTAATTTTCCTTACCCTAATACACTCTTTTACTACTTGTCAAGGTCAACGCCCTTCGATACAGTAGAATTATGCGATATACCCGATATATAAGGGTTCCATTTTTTTTATTCAGCTTGTTGTATGGTTCCGCGGCGGTCTGGTCCCAGCAGACCGCTATGGATAATCGGTCCGCTATTGCGGTCCAAATGGATACCGGCTCAGATATCTCATCCTTTATCGGTTTGACTTTGGATGAGTTGTTCTCCCGTTTCGGCTCGCCTCAATCGGTGTATGCGGTGCGCGGTCTCGAAGCGTGGCAGGATGATGTGGTCTTTATTTATAACGACCGGGATTTTTATGTGTATAAAAACCGGGTTTGGCAGGTAGGGGTTAAGGCGGGCTACGGCGTCAAAATCGGCGATTCTTTGAGCGTCGTAACCCAAATTCTGGGCAACGGCTCCTATTTTGAGGGGTACCTTCTCGCTCCGCTCCCCAGCCGAGCCTGGCCCCTGACGCTTCGGGTCAACTTTGACAAAAATCAGTCCGTATCAGCGATTTTTATTTACCGGTCTGATTTTTGAGCGATGCCCCTCGGATTCTTGGAGGAATCATGGCTAAAATATGCCTTTGTTTAACCGGAAAAACTATTGAGAAGAATTTGGAAATCCTCAGAAAATATCAGAAGTATGCGGATTTAGTGGAACTGCGGGTGGACTGTCTCGATCCGGACGAGCGTCTCCATATCCGCCGCTTCCCGGAAATAGCGGGAATTCCGGCGATCCTGACTATCCGGCGCGAAGCTGAAGGCGGATTCTTTACCGGAGGCGAAGGCTCCCGAATCAGCCTTTTCTCCAAGGGGCTTACCTTCGCGGACGTAGACCCCCGCCGGAATTTCGCGTACGTGGATTTTGAAGACTACCTCCAAGTCCCTTCGTTGGAAGAAGCCGCCCGGACCTGCGGCACCCGGATTATCCGTTCTTATCACAATATGAGCGGCGTCGATGAGAACCTGCTGGAACGGCTTACCGGTTTGAGCCGCGTCGGAGACGAACTGGTCAAAGTAGCCGTAACGCCGAAAACGATGGAAGATGTCCTGCGGGTATTCAAAGTAGGCAGAGAAACAAAGAATATGGATAAGATTCTTATCTGTATGGGACATCTCGGTATTCCGACTCGCATCCTTGCGGAACTTATAGGCTCTCAGCTGTGTTATACGTCGGTTTGGAACGAGCCGGATATGCCGGATATGGGGGTAGGTCATATCGGTCCTCAAGAGCTGTCGGAACGCTACCGTTTCCGAAGCATTACCGCTAAAACTCGGATTTTCGGTATTATCGGGTATCCTCTGAAAGTAACGTCCAGTCCTCCGCTGTTTAATACCCTTTTCAGGCTTCAAAATATGGATGCCGTATATGTTCCGTTCCCGACGGACGCGGTAGAGCCGTTCCTTGAATTGGCGGAAATCCTCAAGGCTGAAGGAATATCCGTAACGGTTCCTCACAAAGAGACGATTACGCGCCATTTGGTCGAAAGCTCCGAGCGGGTGCAATCCATCGGCGCGTGCAACACTATGGTAAAGACTCCTCAAGGCTGGAAAGGATACAATACGGACGCGGGAGGCTTTTCCGATTCTCTACTGCATTTTATCGGGAAAAAAAGCCTGATGAACAAACGGATAACCATCATCGGCGCAGGAGGCGTGGCAAGAGCCGTCGCCGCCGAGGTGTCTCGTCTCCACGGAAAAGCGCTCATTCTCAACCGCACTCCTTTCCGCGCCCGGGACTTAGCCGATAAATACCGCTTCGCCTGGGGCAGTACCACAGACTTAACGAGCATCAAAACAATGGAAAAATACGCGGACATCCTCATCCAAACCACTTCGGCAGGCATGGAAGGTCATGCTGACGGAGAACATACAAAAGACGGCATAGACCCTATAGAATCATACCGCTTTACCGGACATGAAGTGGTGATGGATATTATCTATAAGCCGGAACGCACTCCTTTTCTAAAACGCGCGCAGGAAGCAGGATGCCGAATCTTAAACGGGTATGATATGCTTATGCGCCAAGCGAAATTACAGTACGAATATTTTCTAAACGCAGAATTTCCTGAACATCTTATGGAAAATATAAAACTATAACGCCGGTTCGCCGTTTTCTCCTAAGAGCCAAAGCCAGATATATATACGCAGAAAACAGGATGTCCAGTTTGTCATACCGGGTAGCTATCCGCCGAAATACCTTGAGCCGCCGAAACAGCCGCTCAACCTCATTCCGCCGCTTAACTCCCCGTCATACTTACATGGGTTTTTCTGGTTCTTTTTCGGCGGAACTACCGGACTCTCCAACTCAAATTCAAATTTGGAAACCAGTTTTTACACGCATCGTCTCTAACAGTGACGTAGTGAGCCGAATTTGACGCGTACTGACATTGCGGGATCGATGTCTCTAGGTTGCAATATTTGCAGGTTCCACACGTCTGTCTAAACGGGGTGGTGATCCAGAAAGTATGATAGATATTTCTTTATGTTACAATGAATTATATAACTTAAAGAAGTGAAAGTCTAAACCATCATTTGCAATTTAACAGCAAATGGGGCTAATATGC
>JAIRPH010000205.1 GCA_031257135.1 Spirochaetaceae bacterium | reverse complement strand
TATAAAACGTCCAGTCTGGGGCAGGGATTCGGCGCGGTTACGCCCGCCGAACCTGTATAGAATTCATGCAGTTTCTGAAACCACCATTCAAGCCTATCTTCCGATAGCGGCGCAGTAATGCTTTCTCCGCTCAGAGCGGCGTAAATACTGCTTAACCGCCAATAAAGGTGGAGCAGTTGGAATAAAATGAGTGAAAAACCTGAATTTGCCAAGCCTAAATATCAAGCAGTCCATGCGCCATAGCTCTTGCCGCTTTGCCGCCTTATATCCCCAGCCAAAGGACGGGAGTTTACGGCGGGTCGCTATACTTTGAAACCGTCCAGTTGTTGAGAAATCGAAGTGATTTTTTCTTGGGTTTTTTGTGCGACCGCGAGAGCCGCTTGAGATACTTCGTCGATTGCTACAGCGTTGCTTGACATTTTATGCATCCGGTTCTGCAAGTCAAGAGAAATATGCTTTACTTGGTCTATTTCGCTGAGGATGCTTTTACTTTCCGTCCGCATACCTGAAGCGTTAGTCCGAACCTTTCCGCTGAGTTCGGTAATATACTGAAGCTGAGACCGAATCGATTCGGACTTCTCGTTTTGGGTGCTGATGCTGGAGGAAGCGTCATTAATGAAACCGCTCACTTCTTCGATGTATTGGATTATAGTCCCTATGGATTTTCGGGAGGCTGTCGAGGCGCTGACTACCAGTTCGATTTCAGCCTGAATCTCCTTAACCTGATTTCCGACGATTTTTGAATGAGCGGTTGTATCTTCCGCGAGTTTTCTGATTTCATCGGCAACCACCGCGAAGCCTTGTCCCGCGGCGCCGGCGTGAGCGGCTTCGATGGCGGCGTTCATTGCCAGCAGATTCGTCTGAGCCGCAATGGTTGAAATCATCCGGTTGGTATTGTTGAGGACCTCCGAAAGACCGTAGATATTTTTGATCTGCTCTTCAAGCTGAACCTGTTTCTCTTTGCCTACTTCGGTAGTTTCAATAAGCCGCTCCATCTCGGCGGTCAACTTCTTGATAACCTCTTGTTCCTCGGCGATGCTCTGTAGCAGAGCTTGCGTATCTTCATTCGATTGGGCGATGCGCTCATTTTGCTTCCCAATCAGAGCGTCTAAGTCAGAAATATTTTCGGCAATCCCGGTTATGGATTCAGAGGCTTTCCCCACACTGCCGCTCTGTTTGTCCGCTTCCCCTGCGACCTCAGTGATATGCCCCTCAATCAGCTTTACCTGCCGCTGATTGTTGCCCGCGCTCATTTCTAGGGAATCTCCGGCGGACCGAAGGTCTTTCATCTCCTGTTTCAGGAGGGTCAGCATACCTCCGACTTGTTTAATCGTACCCATAAAGGACAGCGCAATGAGACCCGCTTCGTCTTTGCGGCGGAGAAACTTTTCAGGAACGGCGATGGAAAAATCGCCCTGAGCCAGAGCCGTCAGGATAGTATTGAAATAGTCCAGAGGCTCCACAATCCGGGTTATCAGTACCCCGATAAAAACCGTGCAGAGAACCAGCGCAATAAATACCGCGGCTATACAAATAATGTCCAGCTTAGTCATATCGGTTATCAGGTTTTTCAGCGGGCTTTCAATGTGGAGAGCCACCGTGAAATAAGAGGTCGTGTCAACATTGAGAAAAAGTACATACCTGACGGTTCCGCCTGAAACCACCGGATAAAAAATCCGGGCTTCTTGAGGGTCTAGGTATATCTTTATCTGAGCCGGGTCTTTGAAAAGCGCGCTGATTTCCGGAGACCCAGAGGTTACGGCGGCGCCTTGCGCGTAATACGTCTTTGCGCCCTGCGCCTGATTATGAGTGAGTGTCCGCGGCTCGGAGTCGAAGATGTTCATGGACTTAATGCCCGTATTTTTACCGATGTACTGCTGTAAATACCGGTGCATATCCGCGGTGTTTAGGGCGGATTCGAGGATGCCTCGTCCTCCTAAACGGGAAATTGCGGTAAACTTGAAGATTTCGCCGGTTTCGACCTTCACTTTGAACAGAGAAGGGAGATACGAAGATTCGCCGGTAACGAGCATCCGGTATCCGTCCCATATCGAAAACAAAGAGAGTCCAACCGCGCCTTCCTGAGTGCTGAGCGTAAAAACTCCGTTTGTATCCCCAAGATATAAATCGGACATAGCCGTTTCTTTTTTGAGGCGTTCCAAATCTTCCTGAGTAACCCGTCCGTCTTTGAGGTCGTCTACTTCCCGGAGCAGTTTGGCGGCGTTAAGCATATTTTTATCGATTTCCGCTTCTAGGGAAATGATATAATTGCTCACATCTTCGGCTAAAACGGTCAGTTGGTTTTCTACGATTTTCATCATATCCTGCTTTACCTGAGCAATCATAGCCGCGCTGTGCCGTTTTACCTGACCGCCGATAACAACGATAATCACCCCCAAAATACAGAGGATGATAAACGCCATCAGCCCCAAAAAGCCGATTATTTTTACTCGTATATTCGTATGATTCTCCTTTGGCGGGCGGTTTTCCTAGGTTCCCATAGCCAAGATGTCCATAAGCACATCCTGCCGATTCAGGGGACGCTTAATCAGCAGTCCTTTTTCGGCGGCAAGGTTTCGGGTCTCGCCCTTGGAGAGCGGCTCCTGAGGCGCGCCGGTAACGATGCGTACCAAAGGCTTGAGCTGAGATTCCCCCGGGACATACTGAAGTATTCTTGCGGCGGCTCCGTTAGTCAGCTCTACCAGAGAACCAATAGGATACATTCCCATTATACGCGCGAAGGACTTCAATATGTCAGGATCAAATTGACCGGTTGCGTCTGAGACCAGACGCTCCATAGCTTGATGCCCGCCCATGCCGGACCGGTAGGGGCGGTCGCTGATTATTGCCGTAAAGGCGTCGGCTACCGAGATAATCCGGGCTTCAAGGGCAATATCCGCTCCGGCTAGGCGTTTTGGGTAGCCTTTGCCGTTCCATGCTTCGTGGTGTTGCATGGCGATGAGCGCGACATCTTCAAGACAATGCAGTTCCCTGCCGATTACTTTATAGCTCTGAATAGGGTGGGTTAAAATATAACACCATTCCGATTTGGAAAGGGTATCGGTTTTTTCGCGAATCTCCGAGGGGATGCAGAGCATCCCCACATCGTGCAGTAACGCGGCTTCGATTACTTTCCTTGTTTGGGAGAGGGGAAGGCGCAAATCATCGCTTATGAAGGCGGACAGAATTGCAGTATCTACGGCGTTTTTCGCCCGTTCCAGTCTTGCCGCTTGAACGCCGACGACGAATTCCAGAAACTTCTGGTATCCCCAGTACAGGGTATCGACTACAGGTTTCATACAATCGGAGACGATGAAATGATTCTCCTGAATCTTGCCGAAAACTACATCAACCCGCTCAAGCAGTTCTTGATAACTCCGGTATGACTCGTGCCAATTCTCTTCATTTGTATCCATGTACCCTATTATCACGGCTCATACTTCCTTTGCGGTTGAATATATTACGCGCGCATCCCTTTCCGCTGGATTTTACGCTTTCTTTTTAACGACGATGATCTTCTTTTTCGGCGCAGGCTCTGCGGGCTGAGGAGGGGCTTCCGCCGGCTGAGGAGCCGGCGGCTTTTCCTGAGCTTTCGCGGCGGCTTTCGCCAATTTTTCTTGTTGCTGTTTCTCCAAGCGTTCCTGTTTTTTCTGTAGTCTTTTCTGAGCCGCCGCTTCTTTTTGTTCTTTTAAAACTCTGGGTAGCTCGAAAACACGCCAGCCGTAGCGGTTTACCAGATGAGGCATTTGGTCCTGCCAATCTTCAGGGAATTTGTAATTGTCATGCCCATGGGCTTCGGCGTTCTGAGCGACCACCGCCGCCACAGCCTCTGGGGTCAACTCGCCGCTTATGAGCTTCTCCTGTATATAGACCAGACAGGGAAAGATGTAGTGCGTCTGAGCAAGTCTTGTTTTCTCGATTTTTTCAGGCTCCGTCATATAGGTTCTCCTTATGTGTTATAGTATATCACATTCTTCTTACTTATTCAATACGGTTAGCGGTATGGTCTCCGGTTTGAGCATATCCCGGCGGTTCAATTACTGAGGAGATCAAGGTTCTCAAAAATCTTCTCCGCGGGCCAGTTCCACCATTGAATTTCCATGAGGTGCTTAATCAGGTCGTCGTCGAAGCGTTTTCGTATAATCCGTATCGGATTGCCTCCGGCGACCCAATAGGGCGGAATATCCGTAGAGACCACGCTGTTCGCCATGATGATTGCGCCGTCGTCGATATGAACCCCCGGCAAGATCGTAACGTTCCGATGAATCATTACGTCGTTGCCGATAACCGTGTCTCCATGGATGGACGTATCTGACGAAGTAGGGGTGATTTTTTCCCAGCCTTTCCCCATGAGATGAAAGGGATAAGCCGTGACCGACCCCATGCGCCGGTTTAAGCCGTTCATCACGAACTCCACTCCCTGAGCGATGCCGCAAAACTTCCCGATAATAAGTTTGTCCCCGATGAGGGGGTCCCAATAGGTAACGCGGCTTTCAAAATCCTCCGGATTGTGAGGGTCTTCGTAATAGGTATAATCCCCAACAATAATATGAGGGTTTTTAATCACGTTTTTTATGAAACAAACGCTTTTAATGTTCGGATTAGGATATATGCTATTGGGATCAGGACCGAATATACTCATGGGTACCTCTTAGATTTTAAACTGCTTCACGACGCGTTCCATGTGCCGAATGTTTTCAACGGTTTTTTCCGCCGCGGCTGAAACATTTTGGGAACCTTTTTCAATGGTCTGAAACCCGGAAACAATCTGCTGGATATGTTCCTGAATTTCGCTGGACGCGCTTTTCAAACGGCTTATGGTAGCGATGATCGTCTGATTTCCCGCGCTCATATCTTTGGACCCGCTCCGCACTTTGAGCGTAACCTCTTTGACCGTTTCCAATGCCTCAAGAATCCGGGAAGAACCGGTTTTCTGTTCGTTCATAGCGTCTTGGACTTCCCGGACTATCCCGTCGGTTTCTCCGATCCGGTCGGACACGCGGGAAAAGGCGTTTTCCGAATCTTTGGAAGCCGTAACCACCGCCGTAATAGCTTCCTGGACCAGATTAATTTCCGCCCGGATGTTTTTCGACTGAGCCGCTGAGGTTTCCGCCAGTTTGCGGATTTCATCGGCTACCACCGCAAAGCCCTTGCCGGTATCGCCGGCGTGGGCGGCTTCGATAGCGGCGTTCATTGCCAGCAGGTTAGTTTGACTCGCTATGGTGGCGATGACCTTGTTCGCTTCCAGCAACGCCGCAGACCGTTCCGCGATAATCTGAATTTTATTTCTCGACGCTATTTGGGCGTCTTTGCCCTGTTCGGTAAGTCTGATCAGCTCGGAAAACTGATCGGCCATAACGTTTATAGACCCGCCGACGGACCCGATATTAGCGATCATCTGTTCTATAGCCGAAGATGCCGCGCTGACGCTGTTTGTCTGATCGTCGATCACCTTTTCCATTGCCGTAATACTAGCGGATATGGCGTTTATTGCCCCCGCGGATTCGGCTACGCTTGCGACCTGAACTTGGGATTTTTCCGTAACTTTGCTGATATTCGAGGCGATAGAAGTCACCGCGCTGAGGCTTGATTGCGCGTTTTTCTGCAATTCCTGCCCTACCGCCGAGAAACCCTGCTGAATATCCATAATAACCTTTATGCTTGCCGTCAGGTTGTGGAAGAAATAGTTGATGTTTCCCGCAATAGAAGCCAATTCGTCTATGGACCCGATTAAAATCCGCTGTTTCAGGTCTTTTTCAGCGGAAGAAATCTGATCGAGCTGTTTAATAATCGACTCATAGACCGCCATATTGGTTTTTCCGATCTGCGTGATAAGTCCGCAGGTCATGGCAAGAAAAACGACGCCGGTGAGGATAATCGTTATTACGGATCGTTCAAACAGCGCGGAATCATGCATGGATTCCGCTTTAAGCAGAATCAGTATGCATCCTGTAGCAAGGATTAAGGTCATCAGGCAGACAAAAATAGGAATACCCAGTATCTTCAGGTATTGCCGGGATTCCCTGATCTGAGAGGGGTACCGGACAATCGACTGAGAAAACAAAAACCGGCTTACTATCCGCTCTCCATTGGTATAGACAAACGCGCCGTACAGAAGTCCGAAGGAGCTTTGGTACAGAAACAGTCCCGCCCGCTGGTCCGCTTCCAAGCCCAGCAGAGGGACTATCGCCGCGCAGACCCCTCCGTACGCCAATGCGAGAACCACATAGAGTCCTAAGGCGCGTATCGGGAACGCGCCGATCCGTTCCAGATTAGGCTGGTTTATATCGTTCTCATACTGGGCTTGATGAAAGTCAAGCCTCATGGTCGAAGCGGTTTTCATCAGGATTGCCGTAACGCATCCGATAAAGACCAGACTGGTCCCGGCAAATCCGAGAATACCCATCCCCTGCATAGGGAGGGTCTTAAAAATAAAAATAGACCCTAGTATAGTTGCAATATGGGTCGCGCCGGTTCCTACCGTCAGGACAAGATATGATCGCTGAGTTTCATGCATTTCTTATCTCCCTTTGTTCTTAAATATAGAATCCTTTTAGATATAGTATCGGCAGGAAAGCTCAAAGTCATCGGTATTTTCCGCCTTCTTGTCATAGCCCGGCGGGTATGGTATTATAGGCGCGATGAAAACGATTGTCGGGATTCCCGTTTCGCCGGGCATTGTCATTGGGAACGCGTTTCGGTATGCGGAAAACGCAATAAATGAAATTATTCATTATACCATACAAAAAAATCAGGTCGCTTCTGAATGGAAGCGGTTTCTTCAAGCGCAGGCTGAAGCGGCCGAGGAAATGGATGTCCTCTACAGGCAGTTGTCCGCGGAAGGGGCGAGCAAAGAGCAAATGGACATTCTTATTTCTCACCGGATGATGCTGGAAGACCCGGATTTTCAGGATCAGATAAAGGCGTATTTGGAAGAGAATCTGCAAAACATGGAATGGGTCGTTCAAAACATGGGGCTTATTATGAAAGAACGGCTTATGGCGTCTCGGAATTCGTTTCTCCAAGAGCGGGCCGCGGATATTGACGATGTGTGCAACCGGCTGATATACAAACTTCTGAACATCAAGCGGGTTTCTCTTAAAGACCTCGATAAGGATGTGATTGTCGTATGCCATGACCTGCTTCCCTCAGATGTGCTGACGATGAATAAAAAGCGGATTAAAGGAATCGTCATGGACGAAGGGAGCCGGACCTCTCACACCGCGATTCTCCTCAGAGCCTTCGAGATTCCTGCGGTGCTGGGCGTCTCTCCGAGCGTCAAAGAAATCAAAGATGCCGACGAATTGATAGTCAACGGCGGGTCCGGGGAGGTAATTATTAACCCTGACGCCTCCGAGCTTAGGCGGCATCAATCGGCGATGGCTCGGTATCACAGGCGGTTCGATCAGCTTCGATCTTTGCGGGAGCTTCCCGCCGAAACCCCGGACGGCCGCCGGGTATGCCTCAAGGCGAACATTGAAATCCCGGAAGAGGCGGTGCAAGCGGCTCAATACGGCGCGGAAGGCATAGGGCTGTACCGGTCGGAGTTTCTTTTTTTATCTTCCGGGCAGTTTACCAAAGAAGAGGAACAATATCAGGCTTATTGTCAGGTGCTTACGGTGATGGGGAATTTGCCGGTAACGATTAGAACTCTGGACATCGGGGGGGACAAGCTCCTTCCTGAATTAATGGAAGAAAACGAGAAGAATCCTCTTTTGGGGTGGCGGGCGATTCGGTTTTCTCTGTCTCATCCTGATATTTTTAAGGGTCAGCTACGGGCGTTATTACGGGCTGGGGTTCGGGGCAATCTGCGGATTATGTTTCCCATGATTTCGGGGGTTGAGGAATTGGATCAGGCTTTTGCGCTGTTAGAAGAGGCGAAAGCTGAGTGCCGGCTGAAAGGGCAGGAGTATGCGGAGGCTCTGCCGGTTGGAACTATGGTTGAGATTCCTTCCGCGGCAATAACCGCGGATATTTTAGCGGAGCGGTCTGATTTTTTTTCAATCGGGACCAATGATCTGGTGCAGTATACCTTGGCCGCGGATCGGGGCAACGAGAAGGTCGGCTATCTTGCCCAGCCGTATCATCCGGCGGTGATTCGTCTGCTCAAGCAGATTATTGACAGCGCGCACAAGAAAGGGATTACCGCGGCCTTGTGCGGAGAGCTTGCCGGAGACCCTTCCGCGGCGGCTCTTTTGTTAGGCTTGGGGGTGGATGAGTTCAGCATGACCGCTCATTCCATACCTCACATAAAGAAGATAATCCGGGGAGCGGACCTTGCCGGATGTCAAGCTCTTGCGGAAGAGGTTTTGCGCTGTACTTCTTATCGCCAAGTCGCGCTTCTTTTGGAAACGTGGATGCGCGCTCGTTTTCCTGATGCGGGTTTAGAAAAGCATGAGTAGCATAACCTACAAGAATCTTCCGACGGTTGCCCTTGCGGGGCGGCCTAATGTGGGGAAGTCCACGTTGTTCAACCGGCTGGCGCGGAAACGCCGGGCAATTACCGATCCGACTCCGGGGGTGACTCGGGACCCTGTGGAGATGGACGTTTTTCTCTGCGGCAGACCGGTTAGGCTCATTGACACCGGCGGGTTTAAACTTGAAACGGATGGGCTTGATGAGCTGGTGGTCGGGCGGACGCTGGAGACGCTGGAGCGGGCGGACCTTATTATTTTCATGGTTGAAGCCGGGGCGGTAACGCCGGAGGACGAAGAATTTATCGGAAGGCTTCGGCCGTTTCAGGACCGCGTTTTGGTTGCGGTGAATAAGACTGAAGGCGGGCGGCTTTCTGCGGAGGCTTGGAATCTGCTTGCCTACGGTTTTGAGAAGGTGTATCTCATATCCGCGGAACACGGGGACAACGTAGGGGACTTGGAAGCGGCGGCCGTTGCCCGGCTTGATTTTTCCAAGGTCGAGACTGCGGAGCCTTCGGGGTATGGACCGATTCGGGTTGCTTTGCTGGGGAAGCCTAATACCGGGAAATCGACGCTTTCCAACCGGCTTACCGCGTCGGAGGCTTCGATTGTCAGCTCTGCGCCCGGCACCACCAGAGACGTGGTGGAAGGGGGTTTTTCTTACAAGAACCGGCTTTTTAAGATACTCGACACCGCGGGAATCCGGCGGAAGAGCAAGGTTTCGGAGAACGTCGAATATTACTCGGTGAACCGGGCGATAAAGGCTCTTGACGATGCGGATATTATCTTTCTTATGATTGACGCGCAGGAAGGGCTTTCGGATCAGGACAAGAAAATTGCCGCGCTTGCCCATGACAAGGGGCGGGGGATTATTTTTACCCTGAACAAGTGGGATATGATGCCTCAGACGCCGAATACGTTTCAGGCGGCGGCGGATCGGGTTCGGTTTCTGTTCGGCAAGATGGAGTACGCGCCGGTTGTTCCGATAAGCGCGCAAAACGGGACCGGCGCGGACAAACTTTTGAATACCGCGTTGACGATGTACGCTCAACTCACCCGGCGGATTGAGACGGGGCGTCTGAATCAATCCTTAGCGCGGTGGCAGGAGGAGTATCCGCCGCCGATAGGTCCGCATACGCGGTTTTCGATAAAATACGGAGTGCAAGTTTCGGATAATCCGGTTAAATTCGTGTTGTTTGCGTCTCGTCCGCAGGCGGTATCTGAGCCGTACCGCGCCTACCTTCGGAACCGCCTGCGTCAAGACTTGGGATTTTCTATGATTCCTCTTGAAATCGAAATCCGTCCTTCCGGGCGTTCTCCCCAGAAGAGCTGAGAAGGCGGCAAGTATATGGAAGAACTGTTTCCGCCTCTTGGGGATCGCCTCTGCCGCGGGTTAGCGGAGGTTCTCGGTCTTATTGAGCGGGTATTTCCTCTGCCGCGGCGGTTTCGGGTTGGACTGCCGCGGGACATAGCGTATCTTTCGGGGCTTCTCACGGACAGCCGTTCTGATTTGAGGGAGTCTTATTTAGGCAGACCGCCTTTGCTGTCGGCGTATCTCCGGTATTTTCTGCCGTGGAATCTGTATCGGCTGTGCCGGCTTCTGCCGGCGGCGCCGCTCGCGCTGAAGTCCGGGGATATTCTGACCGATCTCGGCTCTGGACCGCTGACGTTTCCGATTGCGCTGTGGCTGTGCCGTCCTGATGCCCGGCATCTTGCCCTTGAGTTCCGCTGTATTGATCGTACCGGGCTTGTTTTGGAAGCCGGGAAGAAGCTGTTTTATGCGTTAGCCGGGGAGGATTCTTCGTGGCGCGTTAGGACGATTCGGCGTCCGCTGGAATCTGCGGGGGCGGAGCCTGTTTCCGCGGTTGTTTCCGGGGCGAATGTCTTGAACGAACTGTTTTGGAAACTGCCTCATCATGATCCGGAGGCTTCCGGGAACGCCGCTGACCGGTACGCTCGGTTGTTTGCGTCCCATGCCGCGCCGGACGGGGTTGTCCTGCTGGTTGAGCCGGGCATCCCGCAGGCTGGGTCCGCGCTTTCCGCGATGCGGACCGCGCTTTTGGGCAGGGGCTTCGCGCCGGTTTTGCCGTGTCCGCATACCGGGGAATGTTCCTTTCCGGGCGGCGGGAGATCGGCTAAGTGGTGTCATTTCGCGTTTGACACCCTCGACGCGCCGCCGGAATTATTGAAACGTTCCGCGGAAGCGGGGCTGACCAAAGAGCGGGGAACGATGAGTTTTCTGTTTGCCGGAGGCTCCTATTCCGAGGCGTCTTCTCAGGGCTTTCCGGTGCGGATTATCTCTGACCCTTTTCCGGTTCGGGGCGGCTATGGGAGATACGGCTGTTCCGCTCAGGGAGCGGTTCTCATCGCAGGCGATAAGGAGAAGACGCTCAAATATCCCTCAGGCGCGCTGACGGACGTCAAGCCGCCGCCGGCGAACCGGCGGGATTCAAAGAGCGGCGCGCTGTTAGCGTTTCTCTAATTCTTTCCGTCTTTCACTTTTTTTTTAGAATTTTTTCTTAAACCTTTGAAAAAGGTTTTTAAAGGTTTGGAAAAGGTTTTTAAAGGTTTAGCGAAGGTTGCGGACTTTTTGGAAAAGGTTTTTAAAGTTTCGGCGAAGGTTGCGGACTTTTTGGAAAAGGCTACAAAGTTTCCGGCGAAGGTTTTTAAAGGTTTAGCGAAGGTTGCGGACTTTTTGGAAAAGGTTTTTAAAGGTTTGGAAAAGGTTGCGAACTTTTTAGA
>JAIRPH010000196.1 GCA_031257135.1 Spirochaetaceae bacterium | reverse complement strand
AGGAACCGCCGCCAGAAAGGTCCCGGGACGGGCTTGATAGAACATAGCCAAAATAATAGCGGTAAGCGAACCCTCTGCCGACTCGATTCCCAGCGGAAACCGCTCCTTTTTAAAAGCCGATACCGCCGCGGCTACGGATTTAGCGTCGGCTGTTTTACGCAAAAATGAAGGAAAGGATAAGGTATTCATAAAGGTTTACCGATTATAATATAAGTAAAGGGACTTTTAAACCCTCATCACAAATGGAGAAAACAGGTGAAACAACCATATACTATCATTGCGCTGACGGCCCTCCTATGGGGGATTGGTTCTGCTGACCTTTCCGCTCAGGTAGCGTTTACCATACGGTATTATGACAAACGGATATACTACGTGTCAGACGCGCCTATTTATGTTCACGTTACCCTTACCAATAATGGTCCGGGTCCATTCCGGTTTAAACTGGCTGACGAGCGAGCGTTCTCTATTGATTTTGATGTGAGAACCATGACCAACCGAGCCGTAGAGCCTGCGGATATTCTTGTCCGCAAACGGAGCCGTCAACAGCAGGTTTATTTCCGGGAAATAGCTATAGAAAGCGGCGAGTCTTTTTCCTTTGTAGAGGACTTGCGGAGCTATGCGGACCTCCAACAGAGCGGTTCTTTCATCGTACAGGCGAAAATGTATCCCGAGCTGTACCGGGAAACCGGAGGACTTATCGGGGTTCGTCCGCTGGAATCGAACCGGCTTTCACTCAGCATCCGTCCGCCTGCAATACCCGGACCTGACGGGCTTCCGCTGGAAATGGACGTAGAAACCAATGCGGTTCTGGTGCGGGAGAAACTGCCCCCGGATGATGTGGTGCGGTATCTCTTAACGGCTCGGCAGAAATCTCAGTGGGAAAAGTTTTTCCTGTACCTTGACCTTGAAGCCATGCTCGCCCGGGATTCGGTGCGCCAGCGGCAGTGGCTCGCCGAATCCGAAGAGGGACGGCTCCGTATGGTCGCCCGATACCGGCTGGAAATTCAAAACGCCGCGGTACAAGATGATATTGCAAACCTTCCTACGGAATTTCAGATCGAGCGGACCACCTACAACGAAATAGACGGTACCGTAACGGTTCAGGAAAAGTTCAGAATAGGAACCGTTACCGAACGGAAACGGTATACCTATTATCTGCACCGTAAAGACGATATATGGACTATCGTGGATTATCTGGTGAACAATCTCGGAACCGAATAACCGGCAAAGCCCAAGGATTAGTCCTTGGGCGGCGGTTACTGATTCGCCAGCGATATTTCTTTAAAGGTGTCTGCAATTTCAAAGAACGCATCCGTAAGGATCGGGTCAAACTGGGTTCCTCGTCCTTCTTTAATTATCCCCAGAGCTTCCTCATAGGGTAACGCGGCTTTGTACACCCGATGGCATACCAAGGCGTCGTATACGTCAACCAGCGTCGCAAGCCGGGCGGAGAGAGGTATATCCTGCCCCGTAAGCCCTTGAGGATAGCCTTTGCCGTCATACCGCTCGTGGTGGCAGTAACAGATGTCCCGGCAATGCTGAAGATAAATCGACTCGGTATTGGTTAGGATAGACTCAATAATGTTCTTTCCGATGGTGGTATGCGTTTTCATAACCTCAAATTCATCGAAATCAAGGCGTCCCGGTTTAAGGAGGATTTTATCGGGAATCCCGATTTTTCCTACGTCATGGAGGGTTACGGACTTGACGATGACATCCGGCTCCATTTCGCGCAGTTCCTCGGTATAGGTTGAAGAAGATTTCAGAATATGAGCGATCAGAGCTTCGCAGAAGAGCTGAGTCCGTTTAACGTGGCTTCCTGATTCAAGGTTCCGGTATTCGATGATATTCGCCATACTTTGCAAGGTATTGTTTAAGGTTGCGGTGATTTCCGCGGCCTTTTCCGCCACCATTTCCTCAAGGCTGTCGCTGTAGTTTTTCAGCTCGATCTGATTTTTCACCCGGAGCTTGACAATATCCGGCAGAAAGGGCTTGGAGATGAAATCAACGGCTCCCGCGGAAAGGGCTTCAGATTCGGAATCCGAAGTGGTGATGAAGATTACCGGAATCCGCCGGAGCGTGGCGTCGGTCTTCATAACTTCGAGCATTTCGTAGCCGTTCATTTGAGGCATGAACACGTCCAGCAGGATGATCTTCGGGAGGGTCTTCACCGTATGCAAGACCTCAAGGGCTTGTACTCCATTGCCGGCTGTGAGTACGTCATAGCTGTCCTTTAGAATTTCTTCGAGGATCATAACATTCATTTCAACATCGTCAACCACCAGTACGGCGGGTCTTACCGCGTTATTAATCATACTGTTGTATTACCATATCGATAGCGGTTAAGGTATCGGCAAAGCAGGCTTTTATATCCTGCAAAGATTCAGGACGCACCGCGCCGCCTTTAATTTGAGTTTCAACCTCAAGACTTTGCTTATAGAGTTCGGTCAAAGCCAGATTCGCCGCGGTCCCCTTTAAGGTATGAGCCAAAACCTGAGCTTCCCCGTAGTTCGCCGAGGACGCCGCGGCAATCAACTCATCCGGCTTTGACTTGAAATCGCTCTTAAATTTATTCAGCAATTTTACATAAAACGTTTTGTTTTGATTAAGCCGTTTCAATGCCTCGATTTGATCCACATAGACAACGCCTTCCCGCATACTGGACCTCCTTCACATACTTCTTATATCGGTATATACTACCAATCCTACACACTAATGTCTACCCCTTAGACGCCCTATCGGGACGCAACGCTTCCGCGCCGTTCCGGTATACATGACAAGGCTCTTCCTCAAGATAGCAGTGTATAAGAACCCGAATAACCCGTTCCAAACCGCCTTGTATCTCCGCTTCTTGGACCGTAAAAAGCGCGGCATTACGCGCCCGTCCCGACTGCCGCAGAGCGGACGCGGGATTTTTGGCGTTTAAGTCTTTGGTCATCGAAAATATCACGGATACCAAGTCCTCTTCAGACAAGGCATTCGCTCCCAATAATGCGTCATACAAGGCTGAAACCTGATCGGCAATATCCCGCTCGTCATTCAGGCATTGCGTTGCGCCCCGAACCGCCCCAAGCCGCTTCATGCTTCATTGCCTCCGGTAAGCGCGACAACAAAAGCCGCGGAAAACGCGCACCCAAAACCTAAAAGCCCGAAAACCATATAGGCTATGAGACTTCTTACATACTGAAATTGCTTATGAAACAGCATCCAGCAGTCCAAGAAAATCCCGAAACATGAGATAACCCCTAAAAAAACTCCCATCCGTATCGCCCAATGAAGTAATAAGAGCTGGGTTATATCCATAAATCCCTGCTTTGTCCCGATGGCGTACAGAAAAACAATGAAAAAGCATATCCCCCCTAAAAAAGCGACAGCCCGTTTTATTATAACCGCTAAAGCCGGTTTTTTAATAACAGTATCCATAATATAACCATATACCAAATACCGGGGCAATGGAATAGGGATCAGTCCTTTCCTGTTCCCTATTCAGCGTTATCTGAGCCGCTTGAGCCTGCCGATGACCGTTTCGCCGACGACCGCGATGTCTTCCGCGGTAAAGGCGAACTCGAAGTTATCGTCGAAGAGCATCTGCGCCGAAGGCTGAAACTCTTCGTCTCCAGCCCAGAGCAGAAGACTCATGTATAGCCCGGTGATGAACTCGAACCGGTAGCCTGCATCGCTTTGGGGCAGAGGTTCAGCCCGCAGTTTTTCCATAGCCCGGCGGAACGTTCCAAGATCATGCCCGAAAGTATGGGCGAACCGCAGAATACACCGCCCCCGAAAGTTGGGGTAATACACCTCGCCCCAGGGAATCTCTTGATAAGACCTCTGCTTTCCCTGACGCTCAACGTACCGCCCCGCGCACAAGTAATGCAGAATCAGAATCTTTTCAGCCATACTTCCATCGGGCAAAGCGAATTCCGGGAACGGAATCCGGTATTCCGTTCCCATAAAACGCAGAGCAAAAGCCCCATCGTCAAAGGCTAGTCCGCACCGTCCGGCGATTTCCGCCGGATCAAGCGTCCGGTATATCCCCAAGTAGTGAAAAAACGGCGTTTCTTCCTTCTGATTCGTTATCTTTTTTTCATGTTCCGCCATTTTTTACCCATTTGCAAAGAGCGCGGCATCGGTATGGGGCAGGAAACAAGCCGCGACGAATTCATCCATATACGAAGGATGAGATGAAAGTTCCAGATAGGTCATGCTTTTCCCGATTCCCGCTACCATATCCGCGGCTTTCCGGGAGGTCAGCATGGCGTACGCGCCGGAAAGCGAGCTGTTGCCGATGTAATGGTACTGGTCGAGGCTGAGATTCGGGAACATACCGATAGCAATAGCCTGCTTGATGTTGATGCCGCTTCCAATGCCGCCGGCGACGTAGACGTTTTCGATGGCGTCCATCGGGAAGTCCAGCATGGTAAGCATGGTTCTGATAGCCGAAAAAATCGCGCCTTTAGCCCGGATGAAACTGTCAATATCCGTTTCGGTGAGGAGTATATCCCGACCGGACTCGCTTTCTTCCGCGAAGGCTACGACGTAACAGCCTTGACCGTACTCGTCCCGGCGGACCCGTTTCCCTTCCCGGCTGACTTTCCCCTTAGCGTTGATGACGCCGCACCGGAACAGCTCGCCGATGGCGTCAATAAGCCCGGACCCGCAAAGTCCCGCGGGCTTCTGCCCGCCGATGATGCTGAGTTTCGGTTCCATAGTTTCTTCATCAATCGTAACCGCTTCGACCGCGCCGTCGGTAGCCCGCATCCCGCAACTGATGTCGCCTCCCTCAAACGCGGGACCCGCGGAACACGCGCAGGACATGAGAAATTCCGAACCGCCGAATACCAGTTCCCCATTTGTTCCCAAATCGACCAGCAGAGAAAGAGACTCTTTCTTGAAAATCATCGAGGAAAATGCCCCGGCCGTAATGTCTCCGCCGACGTAACTGCCCACCGCGGGCGCAATCGTCACTTCCGCGTCAGGATGAATGCCGATTCCCACGTCCCCGCCTCGCAGATCGCCGGCATCGAAGAACGCCGGCACATACGGCTCAAGACGCAGATGTTCCGGCGGTACTTTCAAAAAGAGATGAGTCATCGTCGTATTTCCCGCCACGGCCGCCCGGTACACGCGCTCAGGCTCGACGCCGGCGTTTTCGCAAAGCTGGCGGATAAGGGGCGCGATACAGTCGTCAATCACCGCCCGATACAGCCGGTCAAGTCCGCCCGGTTTCACGCTTTCGATGATGCGGTTGATCACGTCCGCGCCGTACCGGATTTGCCCGTTTCCCGCGTTTCCTACCGCTAAGGGTTCTCCGGTTTGCAGGTTCACCAGCAGGATCGATACCGAAGTCGTGCCGATGTCGATTGCAAGCCCCGGCAAAACCGGTTCGGTATCGGCCGGAAAGAAATCGAGAATCCTACAGCCTTGGGAAGAATCTTTTTCCCTGCGGAGGAGGCAGAGACAGGAGAAACCGGATTCCCGCAGTATCCGGGGCAGACGTCTTTGCGCTGAAAGGCTGACCGCGATGTTCCCTTCGATCTGCCCTGCAAGCGCGATGAGCAGACGTTCTTTATCAGCCATCGCGTCGTCCAAAGACGGTTCCCCAAGTCGTACCGGCATGAGTTCCAGCCCGGCATCTCCGGTCAGGTCCAGATTCCGCAGTTCCTCTTGGAATGAGGTGAAGACTTCCCGTTCTCTGCCCGTTCCCAGATCGGTTACTTTCATGCGGTTTTGGTAAGCCAACGCGGTTGCCGGGACATAAACGACGGCATCTCCTGCGACCTTAGTCGAACAGGCGAGCCGAGCGCCGTCGGCGTACTCTTCCGGCGGGATGTGCCGGGATTCGGTACTATCGGCCGCGCCGGAAAGCAGTTTTATCCGGCATTTTCCGCAGGTGCCGTTTCCCGAACACGGCGCGTCAATGGCAAGGCTGACCCGTCTCGCTACTGCCAGCAGAGTTTCCCCCGCCTGAGCCGGCGCAGTCAGATTCTTCCCCCCATCGAGATTAAAGGTTATGTTAAATTCCATATAACCATGATTTACCTGAATCTCTAGTATGTCAAGTCAAGACGTATATATCGGAAAGCGTTTGCCCCTGCACGCCCGGAAGTACCGCCTCAAAACGATAAACGCCTAGCGCATTACAATCGGGATTTTTGCCGGGCATATTATATGATACATCAGCGTACTCACATTATGTTCTTTCCGGATGATATCGCTCATCCTTCTAGTATACTCTTACTTTCAACAGCGGCAAGTCGCGGGATATTAAGACGTATCGGCTACGCCTAATAAATTATAATCCATATATTTACCAACCAAATTTAGCCGCCATTACACATAACGTTCCGGTTGTATGCGACGGCAAGTTTATATAAATCCTTATATTACAATGAGTTAGAATTTTTGGGTTATTTACTTGAGTAAACGGCTTGAAATATTAGAGAGGACCGTAAAACCCAGAATTCGGTTTTAGGCTGATTTTGTTTTAGGCTGATTTTATAGGAGAAAAATATAGGATTTGAGAAAGCGGTAAAAACGAAACAGAAACTGCGCCTTGCCATTGACGGCGTATCCGGTTCCGGCAAGACCTACACCGCCTTCAGCCGGGCTTGCGGCTGTCCAGCGGGCGGGTTTTGAGTACGAGTTTACCCTCACGATGTCCTTAAACGTAAACCATGTGGGTAATATCACGAAGGACCGAACCGGCAAGTATCAGGATAGGTTTATCGAGAAGCCGGACGCGGAGTTCGGGAAAGAGCTTATCGAATGGCTTGCGCAAGGCGAAAAGCCGTCTAAACCGCTTCCGGCTCAGTCTTACATCTCGACTTCGTTGGAAACCCTGTACGCGGAGCGGAAAGCCGTTCTTAACGAAATCAGCGAGATATTCCAAGCAAAGTCTGCCAACGGGTCTTTGTATTTTTCGGAAGACGAGCTGTCCGAGGTCCGAATGTTTTGCAAGACTTGCGATGTTTCTGCGGAAGGAATAACGAAGCTGTACAATCAGCGGGATTTCCTCATGAGAGAGCTGACTCAGCGGCGGAACGCCGCGGCTAAACAGGCGGTATAGTTGCCGCTTGACGGCGTAACGACCCGGCGCAAGCCGGGGATATAAGGAGCTAACTATGCAAGCAAGTCTTTTTGATGATGAAACGGGGGGTATTATGCCTGAGCCGAAACAGCCGATATTCCGGCTGGTGAAACCCGAACCCGCCGGCGCGGAAAAACCGGTACTCATGAGCGGCGGGAAACGGGTAGAGCGTTTTGAGTATACTCCGATAGAACCTCGGATAGAAACACTGTCTCCGCCTAGACGGAACAAGCCTGAAAATCTGCAAGCGGAACTCGAACCGCAAGAAAAACCGCCGGTTCAGCCTGCGCCTTTGCAAGGGACGCCCGATGTCCGCGCCGAACCTGTCCCGGCGTTTCCTGCCGCAGACGCGTCTGCGCCTCTGCCGGAAAAGACCGAGGGCGTGAAAACCGCGCTCCTCGCCATCGGAACCGCTTGCGCGGTTCTCGGTTTCTATCACCTTTTCAACTTTTGGACCGCGCTCGGCAAGCCTACGCTTATCGCTCTGCTCTTTACCGCGGTATTCATCGGCTTTAACATCGCCGCGGGAACTATAGCCGGGTACGTCAAAAAATGGTATATCCTGCCTATAGCCGGTTTCGTCGTGTTTTTCACCATGTTCGGCGCGTTTCATACCGCGTATGAACAGCAGAAAAACCGAGCGGCTTTAACCGCGGACTCCGCGGTTTTCGACGCCGAGCTTTCAGCCATCGCAAATGAGCGGTCTCTGCTTAAGCGGTCTGAAACAGATATTCTTTCTGCAATCGACGCAGACACAAAAGAAGCGGACTACTGGCGCGCGAAGTCATGGGCAAAGTATGACGACGCGCAGAAACGCATCGAAACCTATCGGACGGAATTACTTTCTCTGCGGGAAAAATCAGCGGAGTTGGAAGTTGCGAAAGCGGATGTTGAAAAGCGTAAAGCCTCAGACCGGGAAGATTCCGGGGCGTTCCGCTTCCTAAGCGAT